>JAOZVT010000615.1 GCA_025869455.1 Prosthecobacter sp. | reverse complement strand
GTGGGTGGGCGCGCTTAGGCCGACATCGAGTTGACTATGGCTTGGCTGTTTGTGAATTTTGTCATTCTGCGTCAACTTCAGCCTGTGGGGACGGACAGCAGTTTGCTTTTTGAACTGATCAGCGCCTTTGCCACCGTTGGGTTGAGCTTGAATTTCACTTCAGAGCTGACGGATGCGGCTAAGCTGCTGCTGATTTTAAACATGTTCATTGGTCGTGTCGGTCTGCTGACCGTGGCCAGCACTTTGATACCCGCTTTTCAGCGGAAGCCGCTTCAACATCCCTCAGAAGACATCCTCCTTGTCTGATTAGCTTTTTAACTTCAGCCTTCTAAAATTATGCGCTTTTGCATCATCGGTCTCGGCACCTTCGGTACCCACCTCGCACGTCATTTAATCCGTGACGGACATGAAGTGATCGGCGTGGACAATGATCCGGCCCACACGGACGCCATGAAGGATGAGGTGGAGTTCTTGCTGACGGCTGATTGCTCTGACATCAATGTCTTTCAGGACATTCCGGTGGCAGATTGTGATGCGGTGATCCTTGCGGTTGGAAAGGATTTTGAAGCGGCGCTTTCGATCGCTGCAAACGTGCAACAGGTCGGGGCTAAAAGAATCATCAGCCGTATCATCAATCCGCTCCATGCTCGCTTGCTCAAACTGCTGAAGATCGATGAACTGCTCATTCCAGAAGCCATGGCCGCTGCTTGGTTGGCACGCAGCCTCAAAACGCCGGATGTGCGGAATAGTTTTGCCGTGGGGCGTGGTCACGAAATTGTGGAGGTGAATGTTCCTAACGCGTTGATTGGCAAGACGCTCCAGGAAGCTGATTTACGGGGTCGCTATGACTTAAACCTCGTCACGGTGTTAAAGCATAAAGCGGTGACTTGTGTATCCAGTGCTGTGCCGACATTGGATAAAATCATTGGCGTGCCACTGCCTGATCGCCCTTTTGAAACGGGAGATGTTTTGTTGCTATTTGGGACTGAAAAGAGTGTGAGGCGTCTTTTGGATGACCATGCATCCGAATAATTCTGTCAGGGAGGATTCTCGAAAATGATTTTTATGATCATTAGACTAAGGCAAAAAACATTCGCCCTGAACACTTTGTGCACTATGCTGACTAACCCCTAATGCACACGGAGTATGACATCCAATACGCCCTGGAGAATACCCAGGTTCTTCATGAACCCGATCGACGGATCGACACCTTTGGTAGCACTCAGTTTGAGTTCCAATTGGTTTCTGAGTTGATGGACAGCGTGAATACCACACGCATTCGCCAGGGAAAGCTCACCGCTGAAAAACCCCTTATTTTGCGTCCTGACCCTGCGTCTGTGGCGGATTTTGACTTTGATGGCTTTGGCCCTCAGGGGAATGCCTTTGGCGATTTCTTGAAGGAGAACCTGCATCGGCTGGCCATTTTGAAATATGGGTTCAAATTCAAAATGGACGACATGACGGAGGATCTCATCCATGAGCCAATGGAAGCTGTGTGTGGGAAATTGATGGAAGATATCCGCGTTTCTGGCAATCCCATGCGGGCCGTGATTTCGGGTGTGGATGATACCTGGGAAATTTGTCTCCTGAAATTCACTGTGGAGATGATCGAAAAATCCCAGCAAATAAACCTTTTTGATTTTAAACGGCGTGGCCTTCTAGGCTAATCGCGTTCCCGTCTCATGGCCAAGGCTCAGCTCAAGCTCCTGCTCTTTCTCATCGTCCTGGGAATCACTCTGGGCAGCATGGCAGCAGCTTATTATATCTATGATAAGATCTTGAGTCCAGATAAACGCATTCAGGCGGAGATTGCCTCCATTAAAAAAAGTGACATCCCCCGCATTGATCCTGGGGCCAAGCGCTTTGATGCAGCGATTGATCTCATCAAAGAAGGCCGGATTGAAGATGGCAGAGATGGATTGTTTAAATTGATCCAGCAATTCCCTGACTCCCCCACCTGCGTGGAGGCCAAACGGATCATTGGGGAAATCAATATGGATCAGCTTTTTGCCTCCCAGTCCAAGGTGGGGAAGAAGGATTACATCGTCCAACCAGGAGATTCCCTGGCCCTGATCGCAAATAAGCAAGGCACGACGATGGATATGCTGATCAGGCTCAATGGTCTGATGGGCACGATGTTGCAGCCTGGAGACCATCTGACCATTTTACCCCTGGAGTTTAGCCTGGTGGTGGATGTTTCCGCGAAGACAGTCACCCTCCGTCGTGGCGAGAAAAATTTGTTCTTTAAGGAGTATCAAGCCACCGAGATCCGCCTGCCGACGAGTGTGAAAATACCGACGGACATGGAGATCAAAGGCAAATCCGCTGTGGTGGATGGGAAAGCCGTTATCTCGAATGATCCACGCTATGCTGAGGCTGAAAAATGGCTCCCAGGCAGCCGTACGGGGGTGGTTTTACGCACTCCTCCGCCCGTGAAGGCCATTCCCGTTCCAGATCCATCCCAGCCTGCTACGGCCCCCATCTTGGAGGAAGCACCTGAATCTGGCGTTTTTCTAGCCCGTGAGGATCTAGAAGAAATGTTTGCCCTGGTGCGCAATGGCTCCAAACTCTACTTTGTTCGTTAATCTGTACCTTTCTCATGAAACACGTTTTGGAATTCGAAAAGCCCGTCGTCAAACTCCGCGAAGAGATCGAAGAGGCAAAAAAGAAACTCGCCGCTAAACCTAGCGACAAGTTAGCAGGGCAGATCGCAGACATGGAGAAGAAGGCGGAGACCTTACTGCGTGATATTCACACCAACCTCAACCCATGGCAGCGCGTGCAAATATCCCGACATATCAACCGCCCTTTCATGCTGGATTACGTCAAGCATTGCTGTGAAGACTTCACTGAACTGCACGGAGATCGCCACATTGGAGATGACCATGCCATGCCTGCGGGTTTTGCCACCTGGGGTGGGAAAAAGGTGGTGGTCATAGGCCACCAAAAAGGACGCGATACCAAGGAGAACCTGCTGCGCAATTTTGGCAGTGCGCATCCTGAAGGTTATCGCAAAGCCCTGCGCCTGATGCGCATGGCCGAGAAATTTAATCTGCCTATCATCACTCTCATCGACACACCTGGAGCTTTTCCAGGGATCGGTGCTGAAGAGCGCAACATCGCTGAAGCCATCGCTTTCAACCTGCGTGAAATGATGCTGCTGCGCACACCCGTGGTCGCCGTCGTGATCGGGGAAGGTGGCTCCGGTGGTGCCTTGGGCATCGGGGTGGCAGATCGCGTTCTCATGATGGAAAACGCTTATTATAGCGTCATCAGTCCTGAAGGTTGTGCCGCCATTCTTTGGAAGCATCGCGAGCATGCTCCCGAAGCGGCCTCTGCGCTGAAACTGAGCGCGCAGGATTTGTCCAAGCTCGGCATCATTGACGGCATCGTGCCTGAGCCTGCCGGTGGTGCTCACAACGATCATTTTGTCGCCGCCATGGCCCTGAAAGAAGCCGTGCTGACAGCCATCGCAGATCTGGAGAAACTCCCGACTGCCGAGTTGCTAGAGCAGCGCTACCAAAAATTCCGCGCCCTCGGCAAGTACACCGAGAACTAAGACCGGATCAGGTCTAACAAGAGGCGTTCATGGCACTTGTCCCCGGATAAGTGCCTGATTGCTTATAGGGATGGATCGCTGAAAACTGTGATGGTGCGGAACGCAGGCACGAACTGGTTGTTCGAAGGAGCTCTTGATGGGCTGAAAACAGAATGTAAATAGAGCTAATCTAAAAATCTATTTCCACACACTTTCTGTTAAGATGGCGTTGGTGTGTGAGTGAAATTGGAAAGAGCAGGTCGGCTGGCTCAAACTTCGGGGGAGGTCATCGCGGTGTGGGGTTTCTCAGGAGGTATAGCGTGGCGGATGGCAGCTATTCCTGGCAACGAACGATGGCCTGTTCTATCTGAGTGTCAGAGCCTCTGTGAGAGTTAGTATAACTGGATGTCACAGGACTGCGAGGACCTGGGCGAGATGCTCGTCGGGTTTTACTTTGGGGAAGACGGCTTTGATTTTGCCTTTGGGATCGATGACAAAAGTAGTTCTTTCAGTGCCCATGTATTTTTTCCCATGTTTTGCCAATTTGCAGTCTCTTGATAAGAGGGAAGCTGGACGAGGTTGATTTTCATCTCACCTTTCCCGATCTCGATGCTTGTAAGCATCAGTTCGACAATCCGGCGTTTCTCGTCTCCGCTCATGTCTTTCCAGCGGGCTCCAATGTTAGACGCCTCCCGCATCATGTCGTCGCTCGTGATGTTCTCCATCTTCAGCAGATCGATCTGGGCTTCAAGGCGGGGCAGCTCCTCATTTAGCTGCCTCTTGCGCTCGTCGATAGGTTCATGCCTCTCCTTGAACTGCTCGATGGTGAATCCTCCAGCGGTATAAAGATCGACCAACTTGTCCGCGTCGGCGCGTAGCTTCGCGACCTCCTTCCTGTGGGCCTCAAGCAGGCGCTCCTTCTCAGTTACTGCCTCACTGGCCTTGGAGAGATAGGTCCGAATGTGGTCGGGGTTCACGAGGAAACCGTTCACCTCCTCCAGAAAGATATCTTCAAGGTCGGAGCAGGGGATCTTGTTGCGGCAGCTTTTGCAGGTGTATTTCGGCGAATTGCTGGGCACATACATTGGTCCTCCACATCCGCAGTGAACGAATCCAGCGAAAAGGTGGGCTGGCTTCTTCATGGGGGCTTTTCGTGTGATGCGCCTGTTTTCAAGAAGGGAGTGGCATCCATCCCATAACTCCTCCGTGATGATGGGAGGAGCCGCATTGAAGATATGCTCCGCCTCGGGCTTGATCGTCCAAGGCTTTCCCTTGCCATTATTGCGCGTGTAGTTGCGGCGATAGACGCCCTTGGCTGTGGGGTCGAGGATCTGAAAGCG
Organism: Prosthecobacter sp.; assembly: GCA_025869455.1. GTDB lineage: Bacteria > Verrucomicrobiota > Verrucomicrobiia > Verrucomicrobiales > Verrucomicrobiaceae > Prosthecobacter. The sequence continues at coordinate 4,118 of JAOZVT010000615.1, read as the reverse complement.
GATCGTCATGTCGGACCATTCCTTGCCGTTGCGGGAACGGTATCCTCGCTCGTTCAGGATCCTGGCCACGGTCTTGAGCCGTTTGTGCTCCAGGAAAAGCTCGTGGATGAGCTTTCGGATGGGGGCCTCGCCCAGATGAACAACAAGTTGCTTATCCTTCCATTCATAGCCGTAGGGTGCTTTACCGTTGATGGGCTTGCCGAGCTTTGCGCGGATCGGGATGGAGCTTCGTACTCTGTCCGCTATTTCCTCACGTTCCCATTGAGCCATCACGGAGACAATGTTGTAGAAGAGGCGACCCGAAGGTGTGCTGGTGTCGATATTTTCCTGAAGCGACACCAGATCAGCGTCGTGCTGTCTGAAGTACTCGGAAAGCTCCATGAGTTCCTTGGCGTTACGCGTCAATCGAGCAAGCTTCGTGAAGACGACCGCCTTAATGTGGCCGCGCTTGATGTCGGCTAGCATCCTTTTCGCTTCGGAGTGTCCTAGGACCTCCTTGCCGCTCACTCCAGCAAGGTCGTAGGTCTCGATGATTTGCCAGCCCATCGCTTGGCAATAGTGCTCGGCGCGGATGCGGTGGTGTTCTGGACTATCTCCTTGGGCTTGATCCTCGGTGGAAACGCGGATCCAGACGCCCACTCTTTTCGCAGGTAAATGACTTTTGGGCAAAGCATTCATATGCTTTGTATTTTGATGAAAGCTATGCCTAAATCAACCTTTCATTGGGGATTTTATTCCAATATATCTGCGTTGTTCTTCGCTTCTAAAATTGTCGGTGAAGAATAAGATGTGCCATGATGGCCTTGGTGTATCAAAAGTTCCCGCCCAGAAGTTTACCCGTGAGCGTGGTCGCATCCAAAACCGGAGAGAGAAGCCATTGATCGTGTTTCAGATTATCCGGTGGTGCTTCCGTAGTGGTGATGATGTACTGAAATGAAAGGGGGCGTTCCCCAAACGATTCTTCAAGAGAACGAACCATACGAAAAATCTCCCGATATAGATCTGCATCAAGGTCCGCCTCTCTTGGTCCATCATGGATAAGAAAACGTGGATGTCCCCCGCGACCTTCCACTCCGCTGATGAGCGCAGCGAGGTCAAAGCAAATGAACTTCAGCGTTTCCAGCGCAGCGCTGGTTAGCTCGATTTCTTCCTTTTTTAAGACTGGTTTAATCTTCCGTCCCTGGAATCGAACAAATCCACGGACTTCTTCGTTCATGATCTCGCGCATGATGCGCCCAAAGGTATCTGAAAAAGCGCTCAGTGCTCCACTCCTTTTTTCACGGATCTCTCCCTGTGAGTCCTGTGATTTACGGATCTTTCCTTCGAGATCCTTTAGATCTTCGTCCAACTTGTCCGCCTCGCTTTTGTCATTAAAAGCTCGTCCGGCCTCAGCAGCGACAGCTTCGTCCTCTGCCTTTTGGGTGGCCATGTTTGCGCGGAAGAGGTCATAGGCCTGATTTTCGTTGTTTAAGGTTTCTGCTGCGACAGCCACCCGATTTTTTTGCTCGCTGACGACAACTGCATTCTTTTTCAAACGTTCCCCTTCCAGTTCTTTCCGAGTTTCAAGATCCCGCGCCAAAGGCGCTGTCGGCACCGTCTGCGGACGCCCATGAGACGGGAGCTTGCGGCCAATGGCCAAAGGACATTCCCACTCGATGGCTTCCGCCAGACTGCGTCCGCATTCATGCTCAGCGGCCATATTGGCCTGCACCCATTCATCCAAATCTGATTTGCTGATGTCCCCCTTCAGTTGTCGGATCTGTTGGTCAATCCATTCGATATTTTTTGCAATCTCTCCCATCCTTTCTTGGGCGGCCAAAAGATCCCTTTCATTTTCATACAGATTCTTTCGTGCAGCCTTTAGAGAGACGGGCTCCTCGATTAACTTCAGCTCCTTTTCAAAAGAGTTGGCCCGGTCGTCATAATAACGCTGAACAGCCTCCAAAAAGTTTGCGCCTTCGAGATCTTGCCGGAAATCGGGCAGCTTCTCTCTTAACCTTTGGCATGATGTGTCGCCACGGTAGCGGAGCAGAGGAGCCAGCCGCTCGGCTTCTTGTTTGGTTTTAAGCAGGGCCTTGTTGATTTCCAATTCAGCTTGCTCAGCCGGGTCAATCAGCCCCAGCACAGCGCGGAAAAGGAAATGGGTGTCTTCCGCCATCATATGCGGCGATTTGGAGTCACTGGAAGTATGACGCAGCTCGGCGATGCCTGCATAACGGCACTCCTGGTCACGGGTCAACCATTGGATCAGATGCGCCCATTCAATGGGAGTCGGAGAGGTGGCAAAGGTGGTTACTGGCAGGGGCTCGGCCAGCAAGCGCGTAAGCTCTTTCCTATACTCATCAAAGGGTTCACTGCCGCCATCCATCATGAAGAGGGAATCCATGGTCTGCCCTCGATACGCCACGTGCGGTGTTCCTCCCACCCGGAATGGGCGGCAGACCAGCCAGGGAATGCCGTCGAGATGCACCTCCCCCACCACCCATCCCTCTGGAAAAACCTCTCGGAGGCGACCGCGCTGGTCCTCATTCCCGAAGGTTGATTCGCCCAAAAGATAACGGATAAAACGGCAAAAAGTGGTTTTCCCTGTGGCATGCCCTGAGACCCCCTGGGAGGACCGTTTGGTCGGGTCACTCCGGTCACGCGGCTTTGCCCAAAGGATGTTCAAGCCGGGATGAAGCTCAACTTTCCGCAATAGATCGTTAGGCCCTGGAGACAGGACTTTATAAATCCTCAGCTCCTTGACCCACAGGAGGGGCTCCGTTCGTTGACCATCAGGTTTAAAGCCAGCCGGCAGTGGAAAAAGATCATCCTGATTAGTCATGGTGGGCAGAGGTTAGACGTTCAAAGCAGCGTGTCGTGCAGGTTTTGCCACAGGCTTCGGAATGGGTTTCCTCGCCTTTTCTTCGATTTCTTCGGCAGGGATCAAATTGATGATTTGAGCAAGGTATTCCGCGTCCTTGGCGATCACAGGATCAATGGGCGGAATCTTGTCAGGATTCAGGTGGAAAATCACAGTCTCGCCAGGCTCTGGACAATGCAGCGTCCGTGTTCGAATCAAAGTCTGAACAGCGCGGTCCACGCTGCCTGCCTCGTCAGGCTGAGCGAAGCTGGCAAAATGTGAAAGCGCCGCTCTTCCTCCTGTGATCTCGAGCATAGGCGACAACTGCTCAGGCAGAAACAGCATTGCAATGACTGAATTGATCTCTTCCAGCGCCAGCGGTCTCTGCACCTCCCTGAGCATAGCTGGAATGAGCTGGATGAGATAAGCTTTCGTATCGAATACGGGACGGATTACCGCTGGCTCCTGCGAAGTGAGTTTAGCAACGAATGCTTCGGCCAGCTTTGCTGATATTTTTCGGGATTCAGTCTGCGTTGCTTCCAGATGATCCACCAGGGCCATAAGTTCATCCACTTTGGCGACAATACGGCTTTGTTCGACGAGAGGGGGGACGGGGACCAGTAATGTTTCCACTCCGCCCACTCGGAGATGCTGCACCGTCGCTCCAATCGGCTTATCCTGGACACGGTACATCAGGTCTGGGTCCATGAGCGAATACAAGAGAAAGTTTGCATTCATGGTGTCAGGGACGAGACGTATAAGCATCATCCTTTGCCCCATGCAAAGTTTCACGCCATGAGGAATGATACACACCTCGCCCATGGGTGCTTCCCGTGTAATAAGGATGTCGCCTGGCTCTGGCTTACATCTTGCACTCCAGCGCTCATAAGTGGCTTCTGAGATATACTTCGGCTCCCTGAGATTAAGTTGTCCATTTCGAATATTGGTTGTCCGTATCAGCCAAATCCCACTTGAAACATATGGCGCAGTTTTGTTGTGACAGTCTGCAATTAGAAGACTGGTTTGCATCAGTGTTGACCATGCCCAACCGGGTGGCAGATCTTCAAGCCCGTCGGGAAGGCGCTGTTCACGCTGCTTCCGAAGCTGTGATTTTGCTTCATCTAGATTTGGATAACCGCTTGTGAGTAATTGCTCGCGCTTTACAGCAACTTTTTCAAGCAGTTTGCTTCCTGATTCTTCTCTCGCATCTTGGGCAACTAATTTACCGTGACCCGCAAGCGTCAGGATAGTCCTGCGGAGATCGCCAGGAGAGAGG
>JAOZVT010000614.1 GCA_025869455.1 Prosthecobacter sp. | reverse complement strand
AGTCGTTGGGCCTTTGCTCATCGCTTCCATGGGTCTGGTTGTTCCCTCAGCCTCAGCCGCCGCCGAACCTGCCAAATTGGCCAGCACTCCTGGCGATAACAGCTCCTTGTTTACCCGCACGTATGTGGTCTCCCCGAATTTATTACCCATTCCTTCCAATCCTGCCGACAGAGTCAGTCCCAGAGAGTTTCTGGAAATCAAAGGAGTCCCTTTCCCTGAGAATGCGCTGGCCGTTTTTCAGACCCACACCTCTCGCCTCCTGGTGACAAACACGCTCGCGAATCTGGAAAAGACCCATCAGGTTTTAAAGAAAGCATCAATGATCCAGCCTCAGGTCTATTTCGTCACGCGGTTCATCCAGGCGGACCGGTTTTTCGGGATTCACGGTGCTGTGTTGGACACTACGTCAGCCGCCGCTCTGATCGCAAGTGTCAGTCAAAAGGCTGGCATTGACTTGCTCAGTGTGCCCCGCGTCACAACGAAAATGGGGCAGCGGGCCGTTGTGGAAGTTGGCCACTTTAATCCTGCAAATCCGGAGCAACGGGTTGGCATCCGCCAAGAACTGATGCCCTCCAAGGCCAATGGGGGAAAGGTATTCATCGAGACAAAATCCTCCTTGGGGCTGGAGCCAGGGAATACATTGATTCCCCCCAAATTTAGCCTGCCCAAGGACTGGTCCCAGGTCAATGCGTACACCATCAGCGGCAAGGCTGAACTGGCCTCTGGGGAGACCTTGGTGCAGCACCTACAGGTCGGCGAAAAACAAATGACCCTCTTGATCTCGGCCATTGCCCTTCTGCCGGAGGGCAATGAGGCCAGTCATTTTGAGGGAGTCTCAAACGTCCTCTGGCCGGTTCAGGTGGGCAATGACATCCCCTACCAGCCCGGAGCTGCTCCAACCGAGCAAAAAACGTCTCCCAGGGTGGCTGACAAAAAAGTCTATTTATCCGTCAAGGTGGCAGACGTACCGGCGGTCTCTCAACTGGCCGCCCATTTGGGTCCAGACGGAAAAGACAAGGTGGCACCTGATCGTCTTTTGGGCGTTCTACACCCCCATCTCAATGGACAGTTTTTGGTCACTGGAGTCTTGACGGAGGCTCAGTTAAGCCTCGTGATGCGTGCCGTGGGGCAACAGCAGGGTGCTGCCATCGTGGTCTTGCCATCGAGTGCGGTGGAAAATGGCAAAGAGGCCGTTTTCCACTTGCCTGAAAATATGGGAGGCCAGTCGTTCGCCGTGACTCCACGGGTCTCGGCTGATGGCTACACCATTGATCTGAATGTGGCACCTCCGAGCCTCGATTCTGCCCCAGAAATAGCGGATGATTCGACAGTGACGATTTGGTCAGGCCAGACACTCATCCTTGGCGGCTACCTGACAGAGGTGAAGGACCAAGGTCGCCTGATCTTTGTCACGGCCATACTTATCGGAGAAATCGGCAAAGCGGCCAAGTGAAGTGTCTGCGATCATCCACAAAAAGGGAGGCTGTTGCCAGCCTCCCTTGGAGTATTCATTCGATGACGGGGAAGGCGGACAAGAGTGTCCACGCTCCACTCAAGCAAGAGCCTGAGCCACGGCTTCAGCGGTGATGCCGAGTTCCTTGAAGACGATATTGCCTGGGGCGCTGATGCCGAAGCGATCAATGCCGATGACTTGGCCCTGGGTGCCAACGTATTTCCACCAGAGGCCAGTCACACCCGCTTCGATAGCGACGCGCTTTGTGCAAGCGGCTGGCAGGACGGACTCACGATACTCAGCGTCTTGGCGATCAAAACGCTCGAAGCATGGAAGGCTGACGACGCGGACGCCGGGCTTACCTTTGGCACCTTCGACGGCCCACTGGACTTCAGAGCCCGTGGCGATGACGATGGCTTCCAGAGGAGCGGTTTCCTTGACGAGGACGTAGCCACCTTTGAGCGTTCCTTCGCGGCGAGTTGCGGCGCTGGCGATGCCCTGGTGAGGAAGGTCCTGGCGGCTGAGGGCCAGAAGAGTCGGGCCATCGGCGCGGCTGAAAGCAGCGGCAAAAGCAGCCGCGGCTTCTTCGGCGTCGCCTGGGCGGATGACGTCCAGATTTGGGATCACACGCAGACCGCTGACGGTTTCCACGGGTTGGTGGGTTGGGCCGTCTTCACCGACGCCGACGGAGTCGTGCGTGAAGATGTAGGTGACGGGAAGTTTGGCCAGGGAGGCGAGACGGATGCTTGGGCGGCAATAGTCAGCAAAGACCAAGAAGGTGGCGCAGCTACCGAGGAAGAGGCCGTCGTAAGCGATGCCGTTGCAGATCGCTCCCATGGCGTGTTCACGGATACCGAACCAGATGTTGCGTCCGGTTGGGTTGGTGGCGCTGAAGTCACCACCGTCTTTGATGTAGTTCTTTGTGGAACCGAAGAGGTCAGCACTGCCGGTGATGAGCTGAGGGATTGCCTTGGCGAGGTGATTGAGGATTTCGCCACCACTGTTGCGGGTCGCTGCTTTGCCTTCGGCTGGATATTCAGGGATGACCTTGAGCAGGTCTTCGGCGCTGAGGGTGCCATGGCGGGCAGCGTCGAGTTCAGAAGCAAGGCCAGGGTTGGCGGCGCTCCAGGCACTGAAGGTTTGTGTCCACTCAGAGTGGGCGGTTGCGCGTTGAGCTTTGAGATCCGCGAAGTAAGCCTTCACTTCGTCGCTCACGTAGAAATGCGTGCCTTCTGGGATGCCGAGACCTTTTTTGGCGGAATCCACAAACTTAGCACCGCCTTCGCCGTGACCTTTGGCGGTTCCCGCGACTTCTGGGATGCCTTTGCCGATGATGGTCTTGGCGATAATGAGGGTTGGCTTGCCGTTGTCGCTGGTCTTAGCGTTTTCAATGGCTGTTTTCACTGCGTCCAGATCGTGCCCGTCAATCGTCACAGCATTCCAGCCGAGAGCAATGTAGAGGGCCTGGGTGTCTTCGCTCTGTGTGAGCTTGGCCATGGCGTCCAGAGTGACATCGTTGGAGTCATAAATGACGATCAGATTGTCCAGGTGGTTGTGCGCAGCGAAGGCCACGGCCTCACGTGCCACACCTTCCTGAAGGCAACCGTCACCTGCCAGGGCGATGATGTGGTTGTCGATGATCTTGTGCTCAGCCGTGTTGTACTTGGCTGCGGCCATTTTGCCGGAAAGCGCATAACCGACAGCATTGCCGATGCCCTGGCCGAGAGGGCCTGTGGTGGATTCGACGCCTGGAGTTTCATGGAACTCAGGGTGACCTGGGGTGATGGAATGCAGAACACGGAAGTTCGACACGTCTTCCAGGGTCACCGCATAGCCACTGAGGTGCAGCCAGGAGTAGATGAACATGGAGCCGTGACCGGCTGAGAGGATGAAGCGATCACGATTCAGCCATTTCGGCTCATCAGGATTGCACTGGAGGGTTTCACCGAAGAGGACGGCACCGATCTCAGCGGAGCCGAGGGGCAGACCGAGGTGGCCGGAGGAGCACTTATGCACGGCGTCCATGGCGAGACCACGGGCTTCGTTGGCGGCTTGAGCGAGGATGGCTTTGTTCATGAGAATGGGGGCAGGGAGTCAGGGGTCAAGTTTCAAAGAAGCGCCAGAGGCGGCCAGGCGCGGGAGGCGGGGTATTTACTGGCGTGAGGGGCGGTTTCAAGGAGGAAAACCGGGGAGACCCTGCCCGCAGGTCACATATCTGGGGCAAAAGACAGAATTATGCCCCAGACTTCACTTGCTAGAAATAGTACACAGGGGCAGTCACGTATCCTCGCCGACATATGGTACATAGCAGATTCTGGGCAATTTGGGGCAGCTTGTTCTTGGCGGTTTTTGCCAAGGCGGAAGGGCCAGACACCCTCACGCGCCTGGAAAAAGACATTCTTCCTCTCCTGGAAAAAAATTGCCTGGAATGTCATGATGCTGATGCGGCCAAGGCCGATATTAACCTGGAATTACTTTGGGATGCTAAGACGGCGCGGCTAGACGTACGTCTGTGGGACAAGATCGGTGAACAGGTGCGCACTCAGCAAATGCCGCCCCCCAAAGAAAAAGCGCAGCCCACTGCCGATGAGCGAAAACGCATTGCGGACTGGATCCAGCAGGCCCAACAGACTGTCTGGGAAATGCCTGCTACGGACCCTGGTTTCCGAAAAGCCCGGCGTCTGACCAAGCGTGAATTCAGCCTAACCATGCGTGATCTACTCTATGGCGCGCATGATCACCTGGGCGAGACTTTCCCCACGGATGGAGCAGGAGGGGAAGGATTCGACAACAATGCCGACACTCTTTTTATCCCACCGCTCCTGATCGAGAAATTTATCGAAGCGGCTGATATCGGTCTCAAAGCCGCTTGGGAAAAGCCAGACATCAAAGCCAAGCTCATCCAGCATTGGCCTAGCGCCTCACACCCACAGCAGCAGGCAGCCAAAGAGAACCTCCAGATCTTTGCCCAGCGGGCTTTCCGCCGTCCTGTCACCGATCCCGAAATTGCCTCTTTGTTAGCGATTTTTGATCAAGCTTCCAAACGCGGCCTGGACTTTGAAAGCTCCCTCAAGGTCAGTTACAAAGCCGTCTTGCTCTCGCCCAAGTTTCTCATTCTTCAGGAGCAGGATCGCCCTGGTGAAAGCAAGCCTTGGCTGGTCAACGGCCACGAGATGGCCCAACGCCTCTCCTACTTTCTCTGGTCCTCCATGCCAGATGAGGAGCTCTCTCGTTTAGCGAATGAAGGCAAATTGGCGGAGCCTGCGGTGATCGAATCCCAGGTGAAGCGGATGCTGACGGACAACCGGGCTGCCGCCTTTGTGAAACACTTTGCAGCCCAGTGGTTAGGCCTGGATGCTCTTTTCAATACTGTGGATCCAGACCGGGGGAAGTACAAGGAATTCACCCAAAGCCTGCGCCAAGCCATGTATGACGAAGGCCTTTATTTTTCCTCTGCCATCTTGCGTGAAAATGGGCGTGTGCTCGATTTTCTGGACAGTAAGCACACCTTTGTTAATGAGGAGCTGGCCAAGCTCTACGGCATCCCAGATGTCAAAGGGCCGGAGATGCGCCGAGTCTCTTTGACCGACGACCGCCGTGGTGGTGTGCTGGGTATGGGCGGCATGTTGGCGGCCACTGCTTATCCACAACGCACCAGTCCGGTTTTGCGTGGAAAATGGGTGCTGGAAAACTTATTAGGCACACCTGCGCCACCACCGCCAGCCAATGTCGGCTCCTTGCCAGAAGATGACCGAAAGATCGAAAACCTCACCTTCCGGCAGCAGCTTGAAAAACACCGCAGCAAACCTCAGTGCATGGGCTGTCACAATCGGCTGGATCCTCCTGGTTTTGGTCTTGAAAACTTCGACCCCATCGGCAAATGGCGGGATAATGAAAATGGCAAACCTCTGGATGTACGTGGGAGTTTTGTTGATGGGCGTAGCTTCACGGGGCCTGCCGAAATGCGCCGTTTGCTCATGCAGGAAAAGTCCAAGTTTGTGCGTAACTTTTGTGCTCGCCTTCTCGGGTATGCCTTGGGCCGTGGTTTGGAAACCTTTGATCAACCGACCTTGCTCCGCCTGGAAGAAAATCTGGTCAAAGAGGACTACCACGCGCTGCCTCTGATCATCGCTGTCGCTCAAAGTTACCCCTTCACGCATCGTCGTCATTGAGGTGCCTCATTCATCTGGTCATTGGGGGCACCGCGCCGTTGGTTGATGAACTTTTCCGGTGAAACCCGATTCAGAGGACTGTCGGCATAACCTTGTCCAGGATTCACATAGGGACCCTCTCGTACTTCAAAGTGCAGATGCGCCAAATACTGACCATCTGCCGTTCCTACCGTGCCGATTTGTTCCCCGCGTTTCACCATCTGTCCTGGACGGATCAAGATTTTTTCCAGATGCGCATACAGGGTTTGGTAAACACGCTCCTCAGTCGGTTTCTCCAGGTCCGGAACCTTGTGAGCCAGGATGACCATTTTCCCCCAGCCAGGTCCAGGTACTCCCACATACACCACACGCCCAGTGCCTGCGGCAAACACGGGATCTCCCTGATCTGAGTTGCCGCCGCCGATGCCATTCAGGTCATCCCCCAAATGCCGAGTGATACGAAACGGCTGCGCATTGTACGTCAGTGCCGCATTTTCAGAACCCATTGGGTGATCAAAACGCACCGCCATTGGGAGTTGGGCAATTTCCAACGTACTCAGGCGTAAAAACGCCGGGTCTAGAGGACGTGGATTCGCTATTTCGGCTCGGTGAAGCCATTCACCTAGTCCCAGAGGTCCCCAAATGAGGACTCCAACGAGTGTCATCAAGACAAGGGTTATGAAGGTGGACGCGCGCATGCCTTAGACCCCATGCTACCCAAAATGCGAACAATAGGAGCAAAAGATGATACAAACTTGCGTTCAGTCTCAATTAGGCTACACGGTTCTCAATATGGATACACGAGTCAAAGAGCGGCTGGAAGCCCACCTGACCACCACCGGTTTACGTCGTACCAAGCAGCGTGAAACAATCGTTGAGGCGGCGTTCGCGACCGATGATCATTTTAATGCGGAGGATTTGCTGGAAAAAGCTCGCAAGCTCGACCGCACGGTTTCCCGTGCCACGGTCTATCGTACTCTCCAGTTGCTGGTGGATTGCGATCTCCTCCGGGAAGTGGACCTAGGCCGGGATCAGACGTACTACGATCCCAATTTCCTAGACAAACCGCAGCATAACCACCTCATTTGCCTGGATTGTGATCGAGTGGTTGAGTTTGAAGACGAGCACAGTGCCGTTTTACATGACTGCATCACTCGTCGCCTCGGCTTCCAGCCTCAGATGAAAGCCATGCGTATCCAGGCCCATTGTGATGAATTTGCCAAGTCAGGTCAGTGCAAATACAAGACTGAGCATGACATGGCCATGGCAAGGTAGCCGCTTAGGCTCTAAAAATTGGACGGTAAGCTGAAGAGAGTCTGGCATTTTGCAGGACGGCAAAAGGTTGTGTTCTGTTGAAATTGGACTTTTTTAAGCGCGTTTATTCTATCCCCCCTATTCATCCCACGTTCGCTGCCCCCCAGCGTTGTAACGTCTGGGATTTCCCCCCCTACTTCACATGCGCTCATTTCTGTCCCGTTTGATTTTCGATTCGTGTTCCTTGGTTATCTGTGTGTGTGGTTCGACTGTTTTGGGACTTCACTCGGTGTCTGCGGCAGATGGTGTCTGGCAGTCTGGGCAGGTGGGGCTTTTAAATTGGTCCGATGGGGCAAACTGGGTGGGCAGCACTATCCCTGGGGCTACTACAGGTACAACAAATGCGAATCTCGCTACGTTTGGATCGAATACCGACGCTACCCTAGTGACGATTGATGCCGGACGGAATCTGCGCAGTCTTCTCTTCAATGGCAGCAATGCCGCTGGTCTATATACCATCGGTAGTGCGGGGGCTAATTTGGGAGAAGCTCTTCATCTCAGCAGCGGTGGAAATCTCACCATGGCGCTGGGCATGACCACAGCCGTCACCGTGAATGCTCCTCTGATTCTGGAGCCTGCCTCTTCCACCACCGCAGGTGTTTACAGCATCCTCAACAATTCCGTTAACGTCGCCAATGCGACAACGGACACCAATACCTACAAGCTCTTCATTAATGGAGACATCAGTGGAGGGACGACCACCAGCACCATCACCTTGACTCTGGGTGGCACTGCGGGAAACCGCTCCAACAATGCTTCAGCAAACATTATGAGTGGCCTGATTTCTGACGGCGGTGCTGCCGGAGGTTTGGCGCTGTCGGTCACAGGAACTGGTGGCGATCGCGGGGCTTGGTCACTTACCAATGACAATAATAGTTTTACGGGACCACTGTCAGTGTCCGGTGCCTCTTTGATTTTTGGCTCCCTTACCAATGCGGGTGTTAATAGTGCCCTCGGTGCGGGAAGTGTGATCAACATTACCTCCAGTGCGCAGTTTAAATACACGGGACCTGCCACGAGTACCGACCGCACCATCAATAGCAATGGTGGTATTTTTTACAGCACCGGGTCTGGCGCAGTGACGTTAACTGGCACCGTTCAGTTGAATGGTTCACTGACCTTTCGCGGCGGTCAGAATTTCATCATTGATACGGTGATCACGGGTGCAGGGGGACTTAGTCGTACGGACAGTGGCACTGTTTTCCTGAATCAGATCAATACCTTCTCGGGTAACATCAGCATTTCGGATGGGGCCTTCCGCTTTGACACCATTGCTGATGCGGGTGTCGATTCTCCATTAGGTCGTGGCAGTGTCATCCAGTTTGGACAAAACAGTGGTACCGTTGGTAGGATCGAATTTACTGGAGCCAATGGGGGATCCAGCAACCGAGATATCACGCTTAGCAATGGTAATGGTTCCTCCAGTGGGAATGGCCGAATCAACAACACGGTAGCTGGGCAAACGCTCACTCTCAGTGGATCCGTTCGCGCTACCAATTCGACGGCGACTTTTGTCTCAAGCCTCAATCTAACTGGTGTTGGAGACGGGGTCATGAGCGGGGTCATTGGTGGGACGACGGCCTCTGCCTCCACGCCTACCAATACCAAGCTTACCAAGGATGGTACGGGCACTTGGGCCTTGTCGAATGCCAATATCTATTATGGGGATACCACCATCAGTGCGGGGACTTTATTGGCCTTAAACAGCACGGGCTCCGCGACGGGGACTGGTAATGTGGTCACAAGTGGCTCAGGTGTCTTGGGTGGCACAGGCTTTGTTACGGCCGCAGATGGTGGCAGCATCACGATTGCCAATGGCACTAGCCTGAGATTGGGAACCACGCACAATGTCAAGGCTGGGGCTGCTGGACCTGCGGGTACTACCAGTGCGGCGGGACAGCTTAGCTTGGGCACCGCTGCCAATGTGGCCATCACACTGGCAGGTACGCTTCAGTTTGATCTTTTTGGTAGCTCGGATGGGATAACCACGGGGCTAGCCGACAGGCTCGTTCTCAATACCACCTCCAGCAACATCACCCTTGGTGGTATTGTGTCTGTGGCTGATTTGACAGGTGGTCGTGTG
>JAOZVT010000613.1 GCA_025869455.1 Prosthecobacter sp. | reverse complement strand
GCATTGAATTCCGTGCCCCAGCCAAATCGGGACATCAGGTGCTGGACTTTGACCCTCGCGGTGCCGTGGTTTCGATCCTCCGAGAAGGAGCCTCACATTTGGAAGGCATCTTTTCGGGCGAAGGTGAATCCGCAGGTTCCAAAATCAACGAACAAGCCTATTTGACCAATCTCACCCAGAACCCCAAAGCACGGGCGTCAGTCCGGTTTACCCAAGATGCCAAAGGTGTAAAACGTTTCACCGTGGACGTCTCCAAGGCCCCGGACGGCGTTTGCAAGCTTCTGGTTAGCGGTCAGGAAGTGGCCGAAATGACCATCTCTAAAAATCGAGGGAAGCTGGTGTTTGAACAGGGTAAAAGTGGTTCCAAAAACATTCCTCTCACCTTTGATCCCCGGGGTGCCACAGTGGATTTGACGCGCGAGGGTACGGTCCTTTTTACTGGCCTTATGAAGGCTCAGTCCTTTGGTGCCAACATTGACAAGAAGTCAGCCTTCCTTCTTCCTATCCCTCCTACCACCGACGAAATCGTCGGCCAAGCCAAGGCCAAATGGACCGTGAGTGAAAAAGCTGTCCGGAAATTCTCCGTGGAACTGGAAGACGTCCCTCTTGGCAGCTATGCATTCAGTGTCAATGGCATCAGTAAAGGCCTCCTTGAGATTACTGGGGAATCCGGTGAACTGGAATTCAGTAATCAACCGGATGGCGAAGCCCTCCTGCTGGATTTTGATCCCATTTTGGCCACCCTAACCATCAGCCAGAATGAGACAGTCCTCTTTTCCGGCGTGTTTGATCCCGCCGCGCTGGCTGACAGGCCGGCCCCGGAGGCGGAATCCCGTCTGGACGAAAATCTGACATCCACGGGTCTGGTGCCCGCCGCCAGCGCGAAGGCCCGCTATGAAGTGGACAACAAAGGCTACCATCGGTTCAAGGTGGAGATGGAGGACAGTGCAGTTGGCGTTTACAGCCTTCAGGTCGGCGGAGTGCACCGTTCTTCCATCCGTGTGGTCCAGACCGTGGACGGCACTGAAGGAGAAGTAGAGTTTGGCACCAAGACAGAACCTGGAAAGGTCGCTCTGAAATTCGATCCGCGCGGTCAGCTTGTCGAGATTGTGAATAGCAGCAAAGAAGTTCTGTTCTCCCACATCCTGGGCTCAGGTTCAGCCGCCAATGAAGGCGGAGGGAGCGTCAACGCCCCCCTCCTTGTCCAGGGCTCCCTGTTTGCATCATCTGGCGCATCTGGAGTCGTCAGCTTCACTTTCCAGCAGGATGAAGATGGTGGGGCCAGCTTCAAGATTCGGGCACTCAGTCTTTCCGCAGGTTCTTACGATGTGGTTATCGGCGGCATCATTCGCGGTGTGCTGATCATGGAGGAAGACGACAGCTCGACTGAAGGGGAAGTCGAGTTCGACGATACTCCGAAAGATGACGAGGTTTTATTGAACTTTGACGTTCTTGGCCAGGAAGTCGCCATTAAACAGGGAGATACGATCTTCTTCAGCCGAGTTATTCCTCTGGAGTGACCAGCGGCTGGAGACACCTCATCTGCATGAAGAGCCGGCCGTCAGCCGGCTCTTTTCTTAAATTGCCTTGAGCTTCACCGCATCGTTTCCGCCTGGGCCAGCACATCGGCAAACGGCACCTGCTCCAGCATGCCGAAGCTGCCAAGTCGTGTCAGGCGGCCACGACTGGTGGCGGGGCTGGAGATGCCGCAGAGGAAGCGGGTGAGCTGTCGGGGGGTACGCAGGGCTGCGTGACGGGCATCTAGGATTTCACGAATGGCGGCCACATCCTCCGTGGTGATGTCGGGGCGGGGTGACCGTGGGATGGCGCGGGGTTCGCTCATGTCCTGGCCTTTTTCGCGCTCCTTGCAGCTGGTGCAGGTGCCGCAGTCGGCGGGCATTTCTTCACCAAAATAACGAAGGAGCCAGCGGGTGATGCATTCGCGCTGACTGGCCAGTTCCAGGATCTGATTCAGCCGCTCCACGTCACGGGTTTCGCGTTCTGCAAAGAGGGTCTGCATTTTTTTAGCCACCTGATCAGGGTCACGCAGGGCGGGATCTCCACACAGGCGGTAGCGCTGGCGGGCACCGCTGGGTTTCATCTGGATCTCACCCGCTTCTTGCAGCCAAGTGAGGGCGCTCATGATCCGCTCGCGCGGTTCTTGCATCTCCGTAGCGGCTTCATCTGGAGATAGCGTGGTCCATTTGGAACCGCGTTTGCCACAGGAAAACAAGCGCCGCAGGAAAGCCTGACGCTCTGGTTTGTGCCCAGCCAAGACACGGGCTTCAGGCTGAAGAAAGGAGTATTGATAGCTGGAATAAAACATGCCCAGGGGCCGCACGAGCCCGCCTAACTCCAAGTTTGTCAGGACGGTTTCGATCACCAACGGGCGGATGTCCGTGCTGCCGGAGAGCTCATAGATGGAGATGTCAAATTCATCTCCCTGGCGTAACAAATGATCCACCAATTGCCGCAGGGATTGCGGAGTCGGGGTATCACCAAACGTGAAGTTTTCCAGGACGATGCAGTCATCCTGACAGGCCAGCATTTCACAAACAGAGGTCTTGCCATCGCGCCCAGCACGGCCAGTTTCCTGCATGTAATTTTCCAGGGTCTTGGGCAGGTTGTAATGATACACGGCGCGGATGTCTGCCTTATCAATGCCCATGCCGAAAGCGATGGTCGCCACGATGACATCCGTCTGCCCGGTCATGAATCCATCCTGGGCCGCATGGCGGTGCTCATCTGGCAAACCTGCATGATAGGCCAGGGCATTGACGCCATTCCTTTGCAGGTGCGTGGCCACTTCCTCCGCCGTCTGTTGCAGGGTCACATAGACGATGGAAGGCACCTGACGCTTCAGCAGCAGCTTGGTCAGCATCTCTTTCCGTTTTACGGCTGGGCAAGGTGTGATTCGGTAATGTAAGTTAGGCCGATGGAAAGAAGTCTGGATATGGTCCGCCTGAGCGATGTCAAAAGCACGGCGGATATCTGCGGCCACGCTGGGAGTGGCCGTGGCGGTCAGCGCCAGGACGGGGGAGATGCCAAGCTCCTTCGCCACATGCGCTAGGCGCAAATATTCCGGACGGAAATTGTGCCCCCATTCGGAAATGCAGTGTGCCTCATCCACCGCCATCATGGCTATTTTGAGCCGCTTCAGCCGCTCCATGAAGTTCTCATTCATGAGCCGCTCTGGCGCGATGTAGAGGAGCTTGGTCACCCCAGTGCGGAGGTCTTCAAACACCTGCTGCACTTCCTCCAGCTTCAACGAGGAATCCAGCCGCGCCGCGCCGATGCCCTTAGCCTGCAAACTTTCTACCTGATCCTTCATCAGGGCAATGAGCGGAGAGATGACCAAGGTGACTCCCTCCATCAGCAAAGCTGGAAGCTGGTAACACAAGGACTTGCCAGCACTCGTCGGGAACAGGGCCAAAGAACTCCGCCCTTCCAGCAGCGCCTGCATCACCTCTTCCTGACCTGGGCGGAAAGCCTTGTGGCCAAAGTATCGGTGCAGGGTGGCAGTGAGGTCGTGTGGCATGAAGGTTTCTTGATTTAAAAAAAGGAAATGGGTAAGCTAAGTAGATGAGGGCATTTTCTCTAGCTTGGCTTGTACTTTTTATCTTCGGCCAAGGGTTGTTGCTGGCTAGTGAGGTTCCTTATTATTTTTGGAAATTTGAAGCTGCCGAAGGTTTTCCCGAAGGACCACTCCAAACGGGGACCAAAGGTCTGCAAGTGATGGTGCCGGAAGCCAGCATCCAGCATGAGGACGCGGCGGCGGTGGGTCAGTTTCTGCACCTGAATGGTGCTGTGGTGCTGCTGGGAGAACGTGTCACGGGCGAGGGGAAAACGTATCTGGAACTGTGGGTGTGCCCTAGTGCCACGGAAGCGGGTGAGGGAAACGAATTTCTGGACTTCGATGGTGCCGCTGTGGGGTTATTTCGTGATGAGACGGGCCACGCTTTTTTGAATGCCTTTCATGCGGGCGAAGATGGTCAGGGTTACTGGCTTTCGACGGGAGCCGAACTGCCGCTGGATGCCAAAGGTCGCAGCCAAGAGTGGCATCGACTCACCCTGGTGCAAGAGTGGCAGCGTGGTGTGTGGGAACTGCATCTGGATGGAGTGGTGGTCATGACAGGACTGGGGCGCGGAAAAATTCAGCCGGGTTCCGAGTTTGAACTTTGGCTTTATGGTCAGAATTCCGCCGAAAGTCCCGGCTGCGACTTTGATGATCTATTGATCAGTGCCCTCGCACCCGATTCATTGGAAAACCTCCAACGTGCCGCCCTGAAGGCTGTCTCCCGTCCGCAGGCGCGTAGCAAAACAACCACCGCACAAGCGGGAGATCAAACACGGCGGCAATATAGGAGTCCTGAACCCGACCGCAGTATTAAGACAGAGTTGCTGGCGCAAATGGTGTCTGTGGAGATCATCGGCGGCGGGAAGCAGATTGGTCGTTTTGAGACCTCAGATGAGTCCGGTAAACCCAAGCGTTTTATTCTCTACACCGCTAGTTATGACGAGGCAGGTAAGCCGAAGCCGCTGATTTTGGAAATGCGCTGTGACACAAGTTTAGCCAAAGGGATTCGGTTAGAAGAGATCGAATGGATGGTCACCGATCAAACCAATGATCAACAAGCCAAGGTTACCGTCATCAGTCACGGCACCTTTGCGACGGGTCCGATTCAGCAGGTCAAGGTGCCAAGTGAATGGTCGAACAAGGCTCTTTCCTCCGGGATTGGAGAACTGGGTCTAACAAAAAGGAAAATGAAGTATTAGGGGCTGGGCAAGAGTTCAGTCAATGAGTGATTCGGCCATGGGATCTCGCCCTTTTGGGCACAAAAGAGTGTGCAGGCTATCGAGATATGAGTGCATTCTAACAAATTATGCGTACAATGAATTCCACTGGGATTCAGAGGTCTCATTTCGGGGTGGGGCATTGGCGAGCAGGCTCGGGAGTACTTGGCTCCGTCCACATGGCGTGTCATGACGTGAATCAGCGTTTCACAGGTTACACCCCAACTCAGGCCGTAACTCCATCCCCAACATAAGGATAAAGGGTATTAAAGAGAAGGTTATCAAGCAGTAAGTTCCAACAACCGCTTACTAAGGGGAGATCTGGCAGAAGAGATCAAGCTTCCCATGATAAAGGTGAGCGAAACCTCACTCGGCCCGCAATTCATCCCGAAGCCGGAGGATGGAGGCGCGGAGGTTAAAGAGACCTTCCTGCCAGTTTTCAAACAGGGGTCGGTGCTCGGCATACTCGGCAGTGTCTGCCAGGGCATTCAACGCGGCCAGGGCCTCGTTCGCCCAGATCAGGCAGCGTTTGGTGATGGCTAGCGCATACCCTTGCTGCGTGGCCGTCTCCAGTTCCCGTTGGGAGTGCAGGGCTCCGGCCAGCTTGCCACTGATCTGCATGATGTTAGAAACAAAAGAGTCCAGGGGATGATTCGGATCTTCACCCCGATCCTCATTCATGTCGGTGTCACTCAGCTCTCCCATGACCTGGAGCAGGTAGTCATGGGCCTGATCCTTCAAGGGATGCGGGTCCACGGCTTCCTGATCTTCCAGCCAGGAGTCCTCTGCGGCTTCCGCCTCTTCAGTGACCTCATTCATCAGATCGGCCCATTCGCGTCGGCGCTTCTTTTCTGCGCTGTCGTTGTCAGAGGGCATCACACCTTCTTGGGCATCTGCCATGTCTTCCAGGAGGTGATCCCAGCCCATGACAAAGGCGGTTTTTTCATCCGCATCCTCGTCCTCGCCATACTTCTCGTAGGCTTCCAGGCTGGCATCGGTGAGACGGTCAGAGGCTTTCAGTTGTTCCTCCCAGGCTTCTTCGCTGAGGGTGATTTCTTCTTCCTCCTCGTCGTCGATTTCTTCGTCCTCTTCCTGAGCTTCGGGGCGTTCGGGCCGCTGGATGATGGCGGCTAAAAAGTCACGCATGGCCTGCATGTTGGCCAGTTTTTGGGCACCTTCTTCGTCTTCATCCATCTCCCAGACCCGATCCGAGATGGTGATCTCAAAGTCCGCGCTCTCCACCACGCAGCGGCCTTGCTCAGCCGTGAACCACTCCAGGTACAGGCTGTTCCGCCACTCGGTGGGCACTTCGTCCATGCGGTCTTCACGGTAGGCAGCCCGCCACTCTTCCTCGGGTCCGGTGAAGACCTTCACTTTGCGCGAGGCTGTGATGTCTCCCGCCACCCCAGTCTGGGTGCTTTGCAGTTTCAGGGCCTCAGGCTGCTCCAGGGCTGCTGGGTTGATGAAAGTGACCCGTGCACCCGCCACATCCCGCCACGCGTCCCCATTCAGGTCCAGCTCCACCGGGTCCGTACGACCCAGAACCCACAGCCGTGCCCGTACGCGCCCTGGCTCGGTGTTATCTATCTCACCGTGAGTGATGGCGGTATGAATGCGAAGGGCCACGTGGTGTCCAGTTGGGTTAAAGGGAGTTTAAAGGAATTTGTTTCAGGCTTTCAAGGCTTGTTCGATGTCTGACCAAAGATCTTCGACATGCTCAATGCCGACGGAGAAACGAATGAGGCCATCCGTCACGCCTGCGGCTTCGCGCACATCTTTGGGAATGGAGGCATGGGTCATGGTGGCTGGGTGGCAGACCAGGGACTCTACCCCACCCAAACTCTCTGCCTGCGTGAAGAGCCTGAGCCTGCGGATGAAGGCCAAAGCCTCATCCTGCGTGTGACCAAAGTCAGCCAGCATCATGCCAGAACCCCCGCTCATCTGCTTCCGCGCCAGTTCGTATTGCGGGTTCGACGGCAGGAAAGGATAACGCACGCTTTTCACACCTTCACGGGCCTCCAGGCGCGTCGCCAGCTCCAGCGCATTGGCACTGTGGCGCTCCATGCGCAGGGCCTCGGTCTTGGCCCCGCGAGAGGTCAGCCAAGCGTCAAAAGGGCTGGGCTGCAAACCCAGGGCTTTTTGGGCAAAGATCATCTTTTCCTGCCACTCCGCCGAATTCGTGCAAACCGCACCTCCCAGAGCATCCGAGTGGCCATTGGTGTACTTCGTGGTACTCAGCAGGGACAGATCGGCCCCCAAGTCCAGCGGCTGCTGCAAGAGGCTGGAGGCAAAGGTATTGTCCATGACCACCGTGCTGCCGACGCTGTGGGCCACCTCCGCGATGGCGGCAATGTCGAGGATCTTCAGCAGTGGGTTTGTGGGAGATTCCAGCCAAACGAGGGCGGGCTTGATCTCCGCAATGCGGCCGTAATTGGCCGGATCTGCCAGATTCACGTACTGGATGTCCACCTGGAACTTCCGCAGCACGCGCTCAAACAGGCGGTAGGTGCAGCCGTAGATGTTTTGTTCTGAAACGATGGTGTCTCCTGCTTTCAAACCGAAGGCAATGGCCGTAATGGCGGACACTCCACTGGCGAAGACGGTGCAGTGCTGGGCATTTTCCAGACTGGCCAGCGTGTTTTGCAGATTCCGGTAGTTCGGACTGCCGCTGCGTGTGTAGTCAAACCCGCCCGGATTCCCCGTCTCGTAGGTCGAGGTCATGTAAATCGGTGGAATTACCGCGCCCGTTTCGCTGCGGTAATCCTGGCCGATGTGGATGGCTCGGGTCTCAAAACGTGCCTCATGGGGCACCGAAGGGTCGTCTTTCATGGTCGCATAGCCACCCAATCACGCTGTGGCCAAGATGCAAGTTTCCAAGGGCATGACCGTGCGTTGAGCTTGGAGATCTCCCCGAAAGCCCATTAAAAAAGCGGTGCCAGAGTCAGAGACTCCAGCACCGCCACGCTCCAGGGGGGGAATTATTTCTCCTTCGCGGTCTCCACATCCGGCAGAAACACCGTCAGCAGGCCCAGCAGAGGCAGGTAGGCACAGGCGTGAAAGACAAAGTTGATGCCCTGTTTATCCACCACGACCCCCAGCACGGCCGAGCCAATGCCTGCGGTGCCAAAGGCCAAACCAAAGAACAAACCTGCGATCATGCCCACTTTCCCAGGCATCAGTTCCTGCGCATACACCAGGATGGCGGAGAAAGCCGAAGCCAGCACCAGACCGATGATCACCGTCAGCACGGCCGTCATGGCCAGTCCTGCATGAGGCAGCCACAGGGAAAAAGGGGCCACCCCCAGGATGGACACCCAGATCACACGCTTCCGCCCGATCTTATCCCCCACTGGCCCGCCGATGATCGTGCCTGCTGCCACGGCAAACAAAAACACGAACAGGTAATATTGTGACTGCTGCACACTGACCTGGAAACGATCCATCAGGTAGAACGTGTAATAATTGCTCAGGCTGACCATGTACACGTACTTGGAAAAGATCAGCGCCACCAGCACCGCTACGGCAAAGGCCACACGGCCCGATGTGGGAGCCTCACTCACCGCACCCGCCACGGGTGCGCTTTTTCTGTGAATGCGGTGCATGTTCCGCGCCTGCCATTGCCCCACCTGGAAAAGCACCAGCACCCCCACCAGGGCAATGACGGAGAACCACGACAGGGCCGTCTGCCCATGGGGCACGATGAACCACGCGGCCAGCAGCGGCCCAATGGAAGAGCCCGCATTTCCACCCACCTGAAACAGGGACTGCGCCAGCCCGCGCCGTCTCCCCGCCGCCATGTGGGCGATGCGTGAGGCCTCTGGGTGAAAGATGGCTGAGCCTGCCCCCACCATGGCGGCAGAGATCAGGATGACCATGTAACTGTGTGCCTGTGACAGAGACAGCAGGCCGATCAACGTCAGCCCCATGCCCACCGGCAGCGAGTACGGTAGCGCGCGCTTATCGGTGATGTAACCCACCAGCGGTTGCAGCAAAGAAGCCGTGACCTGAAAGGTCAGCGTGATGAGACCCAACTGCGCAAAAGACAGTCCATAGCTCTCTTTCAAGACGGGATAAATGGCGGGGAGAAGTGCCTGAATGGTGTCATTCAGCATGTGTGAAAAGCTGATGGCAAACAGCAGCGCAAACACCGTTTCGGTGGCATCTGACTTCACGCGCACCAGCGGTGGCGTATCCTCAATCGCGATCTCATTCATAGGGACCGTGACTCTTTGACGGTGAACGCTTTTCTTCAATCCGCAGCCCTGGTGCTAGACCAGATCTCAAT
>JAOZVT010000612.1 GCA_025869455.1 Prosthecobacter sp. | reverse complement strand
TGGGTTTTGAGCTCTCAGCAATCGCCGCCGTGGTGGTCGGAGGCACCAGCCTCACGGGCGGGCGTGGTTCCGTGGTGAAGACCTTCCTCGGTGTGCTCATCATCGCTACACTGGAAGCCGGCTTGGTGCAGATCGGGGCATCCGAACCTGTGAAACGAGTCGTCACGGGTGCCGTCATCGTTGCAGCCGTGCTGGCAGATACTTGGAGGAGAAAATAAGGTTATGAAGAAATCTGCCGTCCTTTTCATTGCTCTGTTGTGTGCCGCCATCAGTGGTGCACATGCAGAAAAACCACGCCTTATCTTCGATACCGACATCACTGGCGATGTGGATGACGTGTTAGCTTTGGCCATGTGTCATTCACTCGCAGATCGCGGTGCCTGTGAGTTGTTAGGCGTGACAATCTCCAAGCTAAATCCACAGACAGCCGCCTTTGTGGATGCCGAAAACACTTTTTACGGACGACCCAACCTGCCCATTGGAGTCACTTATGATGAGACCGCGCAAAAGCGCGACAGCAAGTATCTCCAACTCGCCGATTCACCTAACTATAAGCACGACATACGCAACAATGATGAGGCCGAAGAAGCTGTTGCTTTGTTACGCCGACTTCTGGCAGCACAACCAGATCAAAGTGTTAGCATCGTAAGTGTGGGCATTGCCTCCAACATGGCCAACCTGCTTCTCTCCAAAGCGGACGCGCATTCCCCCCTCGATGGCCCAGCTCTCATTCGGCAAAAGGTCAAGTTACTGTCCATCATGGCTGGTGCTTTTGAGACCATTGACGCCAATAATCATTTCCTGGAGGCCAACGTCATCAATGGCATCCCCGCCATGCAAACCGTGGCCCGCCAATGGCCGAAGCAAGTGCCCATTGTTTGGAGCGGTTTCGAAATCGGTGTCTCGCTGCCTTACCCGCGTCAAAGCATTGCCCAAGACTTCGGCTATATAGAACATCACATCGTCAAAGAAGCCTACCTGCTCCACAGCGGCCCAGAGCATGATCGCCCCTGCTGGGATCAAAGCAGCGTGTTGTATGCTGTGTTTCCAGATCGCGGCTACTTCGGTCTTTCTCGCAAGGGGCAAGTCTCCGTGGAAGATGACGGATTCACCCGCTTTTCTCTTCCTAAAAAAGGCGACACCCAACCTCAGCGAGATCGCTTTCTGATATTGACCTCGGAGCAAAGAGCCAGAGTTCTCGAAGCCATGGTACATCTCACCGCACGTCCCCCTCAAAGATGATTTTCAAAGCCAGTTTTCTTCTGCTTAGCCTGGCCTTGGTGCCGATGCTTTCCGCAGCAACCGAACCTACGAAGGTCATCTTTGATACGGATATGGCCAATGACTGTGATGATGCAGGTGCGCTGGCGCTTTTGAATACCTTGGCGGACCGAGGCGAAGCTGAAATCCTAGCCATCGTCACCAATCGCAAATGTCCCGGCAATGCCTCGGCAGCCGCTTGTGATGTCATCAATCGCTACTATGGCAGGCCAAATATCCCCATCGGCACAGATAAAGATGGCGCTAAAATAAGCGGTGGGAAACCCAGCAGCTACACCTCTGCTTTACGTGATGAATTTCCGCACAGCGCTAAAGCCGATGACGCGATGCCGGACTCCCTAACTATTTACCGTCGGGTTTTGGCCGCACAACCAGATGGGAGCGTGGTCATTTGTAGCGTCGGAGCCCTGAGTAACCTGGAGGATTTATGGCACTCATCACCCGACCAATTCAGTCCACTGACAGGAGCAGAACTGGTCACTCAAAAAGTGAAACTCACCGTCATCATGGGAGGTGGCTTCCCTCGCACAGCGAATCCAGAAACTAACATCAAGTTAGACCCCGCTGCCGCAGTCTGCGTGGTGAATGAATGGCGTAGCCCTCTTCTTTGGCAGGGTTATGAGGTCGGTGCGGCACTCATCACAGGCACTGAATTGCTAAACACCCCGAAGACCAATCCCGTACGCCGAGCTTTTGAACTAAGACTTCATCACGGCAAGCCTGCGCTAGAAATTGGCAAACCAAGTCATGACCAAGCCACTGTCCTCCTGGCCGTACGCGGACCTGATCCTGCACTTTGGAGCGTGATAGACAAAGGCCGCGTCATAGTGGACTCAGACGGACATACGCAATGGTCCAGAGATTGGGCCAAACAGCACCGCTACGTCAAAATCAAAGACAGCCCCGAGACACTCCAGCATCTCATTGGTGAGCTGATGTCCGCTGCCCCTGCTCATCCCTAATCTCCTCCAACCCAACCATGAAAAGGACACTCCTATCCATCCTCCTCTGTGCCTCCGGTAGCTTCCTCCAAGCGGCTCCCGTCAAACTCATCTTTGATACCGATATGGGGAATGATGTGGATGACGTCATGGCACTAGAAATGATCCATAACTTGCAAAAGCGAGGCGCATGCGAGTTGCTGGCGGTGACCATCACCAAAGATCACCCGCAAGCCGCTGCCTTTGTGGATGCCGTCAATACCTTTCATGGATACCCTAATACGCCGATTGGCGTGGTGAGAAATGGCTCAACACCCGAACCTGGAAAGTATAATTTGTTAGCGGATGAAAAGAATGCCGACGGCAGCTTCCGTTACCCGCACGATCTTTTGAGCGGAACCGATGCTCCTGAAGCTGTTGGTTTGTTACGCCAGTTGTTAGCCAAACAACCCGATCAATCTGTCACCTTGGCCCAAGTGGGTTTCTTCACCAACTTCTCAAGGCTTCTAGACTCCAAGCCCGACGAGCATTCCCCCCTGAGTGGTCGCGACCTCATTAAAAAGAAAGTCACCTTTTTATCCATCATGGCGGGGGCATTTCAGACCGTGAATTGGAACACCCGGCATCTGGAATACAACGTCATCAAGGACATCCCAGCAGCGCAGAAATTGGCTATTAACTGGCCCACCCCCATTGTCTGGAGCGGATTTGAAATTGGTTTAGCCGCCACTTATCCGCATGAAAGCATTGAGCGTGACTTTGGTTATGTGGAGCATCATCCGCTCAAAGAATCCTATTATCTTTACAATCCACCACCGCATGACCGCCCCACATGGGACCCTACGGCGGTGCTTTATGCCATCTTTCCAGATCGCGGTTACTTTGATCTCTCTCCCGCCGGTGGAGTCACGGTGGAAGACAACGGTGCCACCTGGTACCGACCATCTAAGGATGGCAAAGGTCGCCATCGTTTTCTAGTGATGTCTCCTGAACAAGCGGCCCGTGTGCGTGAAGCGATTGTTCAACTCTGCGTAGAGCCGCCTAACAAATAAAGCTTGCATTCAAGACATAAAAAAGGGGCAGCCAAGAGGCTGCCCCTTTTTCTATCACCTATTACAGCCCTCCACGGCGGCGACGTGCGAAACCGATCATACAAGCTAGGATGAGGAGCATTCCACGGCCTGGCTCAGGCACGACCACAGCAATGACACCAGAGCTGAGGAAGTTTGAAACATCCCAGAAGTAACTGGTTCCCAAGTCAGGCAGAATCAAATCACCCCCACCAGAGCCCGAGCTACGCAGATTGGTCCCTACGTCGAAGGTCCCTACGATGCTGCCCCAATCAAGAAGCTGCCAAGTATCACCATCATTTGGCACGTAAGCGGCATCCCAACCCGTAACGGTAAAAGTAGTCCCAGTATTCAGGGTCAAGGTGCCCAAGCCTTCACTGCTAAGCTGGTCACTGCTACCTGGAGTCGAACTGAGTAGGAAACTAGCCGAAGAGCCGCTATCGAAGGTGGTGTTGGTTCCCGAGGACCAAGTCAAAGTTCCGATTGCAGCGGAAGCCGAGCCTGGCTGAACTGAACCACCTGCAAGCACCGTGGTATCTCCACGCACCGTGCCTGCCCCAGCTAAGATACCACCGGAATTGACGGAGACATTCCCAAGACCGGTATTACCCGTTGCGGCTAACTGCAACGTACCCGTATTGATCTGTATCCCACCCGTATAGGTGTTACTACCATCCAGAATGAGGGTGCCGCCAGCACCGGAGGTAACAAGACCCGTGGTCCCTCCGTTGATTTCAGCCACGTTTTTCAGGGTACCGCTGTCCCAAATGAGCGAATCAAAAGGTTGAGCTGCCGAACCAACCGCATGACCCGTGAGATCAAGAACGGCACTTCCTGTTAGGTTCAGTTTAGCCGTGGCCGCACCAGTTGAACTGGTACCGATTTTCACTATGTCCCCACCAATCTGAATATCACCTCCAGTGAAGTTCAACTCAGCCAAAGCTGTAGTCAGAGAAGTGCTACTGTTTTCAGCCATCGTGATCCCACCCGTCCCAACGATCACCGTACCTCCGCCGATATTCAAGGTTCCGCGAATGGTTGATGTTGCCGCACTCCCGCCCGTTTTGAGTCCCAAGTTAATCGTAGTGACATCTAGAATACCTTGATCAAAAGAGAATGAACCCGTACCCGCCCCAGTGCCAGTGGTACGCTTGCCAATTTCAAGCGTGCTAATCAATAGGTCAGCGTCATGTCCGGTAAGATCCACTGTTCCAGCGAGATTATAACCTGTCCCCGCAGTAGAACTCAACACGTTCACACTGACACGACCAACTCCATCTGCGGCGCGCAATTTCAGCGTGCCATCGACACCATTGAAGGTCAGCAGACCTGAACCGCGGCTACCGCGATCTCCCACGGAAAGTGTGTTCACGTTCAGCAAGGTTGTTCCAGATCCTAACTTCAATGTCTGAACGCCCGCTCCAATGCCTTGACGATCGCCCACACCCAAGAGATCTGCTGTGATGGTGCTATCTGCCGCTAGTGTCAAAGTTGAAGCGCCATTTCCAGAGCCTGCTGAGTTGCCGTTGATATCGCCAACACGGAAGACGCCAGAGCTACCGAGATCTGCGGTGAATGTTGCCAAACCAGACATATCAACCACGGCACGGTTACCATTAACACTGCCCGTCGCTGCTCCGACCTGGAATGTTCCGCCAGGACTATTAACAACCCACGAACCAGCGCCAGAAACGGTAAGTGCCGAATCCGTTGAATTATCCAAGTCCACGCCGATCAGGACATTGCCATTGATCTGAAGTGTCTTGCCGCTGCCGATCAAGAGTTGATTCGCGGTGGTTGTATTGGTCTGCACACGCAGCCCTGTCGCGGTGGCACTACCCAGCGTGAGATCAAGGGCGCCTACGGAGGTGCTGCCTTCGGTGCTACCAAAGATCAATTGACCTGTTGTGTTGATGGCCTGATCCACGCCCGTGGCCAAAGTACCTGCTGCCATGATGAAAGTCAGTTCACTGGAAGAAGCCGCGTTGAGGGTGGATGTTCCTGATCCAGACTGGAGCACTGTGCCCCGACCTGTAATGGCAGAGTCAATGCTCAGTGCGGCATCACTCCGGTTAAAGTTCAAGGTTGCCACTGCTGCCACATCCACAGTGCCTGAACCCAAATTACCCGTTGTGCCACCGTCCCCAACCATCAGGGAGCCTGCGGAGATATAGGTCTGCCCGGTGTAGGTATTGTTTCCGGTTAGCACCACGGTGCCTGTGCCTGGGATGCGGAGTGAAACTTCGCCGCCTGCATTGTCTGTGATGCTGACGCCCGCCGTCAAAATTTGAGTCGTGTTTTCGTTCTGGAGGCGAAGTGTGGCGACTTCGTTGTCCGTGGCACCTGCTGTTATAGAACCTGCGCCACTGAAGGTGAGAGCCGAGCTTCCTTCAGGCAATAGGACGCCGCCTGAGGCAATGCGCAGAATGCTACCCGTATCAATCTGGACGAGTGCAGGGTCCACGCCAGCTCCGCCGTCTGCTCCTTGTAGCAGGGTGTAGATCGTGGTTGTGCCAGTTCCCCCCAGTGTCACAGGACCCGTTGTTCCCGCTTCAATGATGCGGACGTTTTGGGTAGGGCCATTTGGGATAACTCCACCGAGACGATTCACATCCGAAAAGGTCGTTAGGCCAACAATCGCACCATTAGCCGAATTGGTTTCATTGACGGCCCAGCTACCTCCGACCGTAGCCCAGCCACCAATGATGCCCGTTGTCGGATCATTCAGGGTATCCGTCGTTGCCAGGTATTCCTCACTGATGTGAAGTGTGCCGCTGATGTAGTTGAGTGTATTCAGCTGAATGGTCGCTGTGCCTGCGGAGCGAATGATTTTAGCGGCACCATCAATGGTGGTGCTAGCGACAATTTCCTCATGCGTTCCAGTGCCAGCTAGATTGAGCGTACCATTATTCAAAATCAGTGCTGCCGTATCAGAGAGCATGGACACATCCCCCTCATAGCTGAGTTTCAGTTCCCCCTCTTTCACGGTGGTGGAGCCTGTGTAGCTGTTACCCTTCAGCAACTCCAACATGGCAGGCCCCGATTTGATGAAGGACAGGGTGGCATCCACCTCACCTGCTTGGAGCGCGAAGAAGTTGATCCCATCACGGATTACCACTCCAACGGTGGCATCCACACGCTGATCAATGGTAATGCTGCCAGGAGAGGTGGAAGCATTTTCAATGTAGCTATCAAGGGTGGCCGCACCAGCGGGATTGGCTAAGCTACCAATCGTGACATCCTGCCCACCCGTTTGCAGGGTCGCATTGCTGTGCATTGTGACCGCATTGACAGCCGAGATGCTATTGGATTGTCCAAAACGAATGATGTGCTGACGATCCACATCACTGGTCGTGTTCCCCAAAGTTAGCGAACCTGTCCAAGCGGAGTTATCCCCATTCAGACCAAAGACGGGGCGCAGGACAAAGTCATCATTGGCCCCTGTGATGCTGCCATTGGCCACATTGCCATTGCCGCCTTGTGTCACATTGGTGCTGATGTCTTTTGCCCCAATGATATTACCATTGAAGTTGATGAACACGGTTTCTGCATTCGTTGCTGCACCGAGGGAACGTGTATCATTTCTCGTATTGGCAGCAGCTGTGCTGGAGCTGGCGTTTGCTTGGTCTGTCGAATTACGCACATCATCCTGATAGAAGAAGGTGACATTATCATTCAGAGTCAGGCTACCTGCGTAGTTCACGACATCCACATCCGCCATATAACGTGCACCAATGTACTTAGTCTGAGTTCCTGCTCCGCCATCTGAACGAACGATGATGTCTTGCGTGATGGTGGAGACATCTCGGTAGCCACCTTCATCACGGAAGAGCAATTGAGCGGTGCTATTACCACTTTCCGCTTCACCAGTGAGTTCTGCTGCTAAATTGTGACCTAGAATGATGGGCATGGTTCCCACACCGAGAGGATTCCCAGCACTGTAAACTTCCACTAGACCTTCATTGACGATGAGTTGCCCAGTCCACTCTGGATTGTTTTCACGGAAAGCCAAAGCCCCCGCTCCTATCTTGGTGATGCCGCCATCTCCAGTGAGGTAACCACCTGCATTGTTGAGATGAGTGGTGCGACGGCCAATATTCATGGTGGTGGCTCCGGCGACACTGTCAGCGGTAGCAATCCCATCCGAGGTGCCTGCATGACCAAGACTGTCGAGCTTAATCACTCCATTAAGAACAAGGTTGCGATCATTAGCTGCCAGCAGTGCCATATTCAGCGTACTCCCGCCTTCAAAGGTAAACCACTCCTGCATCGTTGTGGTTTGGTTCGTCGAGGTTCCAGGAGCTGCAATTTCTAGCGTTGCACCACTACGCACGATCGTTCCATCCAAGAAGGCACTGTTAGACCCAAAAGGAGAACGTGTGGTGGAGCCTTCGGCAGCGGGACTCCAAATCAAGGTGCCTTCACGAATATCGGTCAGTCCGTTATACGTGTTATCAAACTGCGTCAGCACCAAGGTGCCTTGACCCAGCTTATCCAAACGGCCCACAGCAACATTGGAGGTATAACCAAAAACGCTTGCTTCCGAGGTCAAGGCTCCATTGACGGTGAGTACGGTTGATTCATTCACTTCAATGGCACCGCCATTACCGCCAAAGAGGATGCCGCGATTGACGTCCAAACTCATGTCTGCTGTGGTGTGTAACGTGCCTCCATTGAAATAGAGATTGTTCGCTGTCACTCCACCAGGAATCACGCCCAAGGCAAATTCGGTAGCCACGGAGATCTTACCGCCATTGAAGTAAGTATTGCCGATGTAGTTGTTGGCAGCACCCAGGATCAAATCTCCTGGTCCCGTCTTCACCAGAGATGTGCCTTCAATCACGGAATTGATGGTGAGCGCACCAGCACCGTATTGATGGATGATCAGGTCGTTTGCACCTGCGGTGATGGAGCCTCCTTCAATGGTCTTTGTTGAAGACGTTGAATCAATGGCCGAGCTGATCAAGATCCCACCACTAGTGATGGTGAGCCCACCCGCATCCACGTTCAAAGTGCTGGCTGCATTCATGTCAAAATGCAGACTGTTGATGGCTAACCCTGCACTGGTGGCCACGGCGCTAAAACCAGCGACATCCTCACTGACATCATTCCCAGCGGCCCAAGCCGATGGATCATCTTCGTTTTGGCGAGTCGCTCCTGAGAATGTAGCGATGTTACCTGCCGAATCCGAACGCATGGCAAAGTCTGTGGCAAAATCAGCCCCCATACCTGTGCCATAAGAAGCGTAAGGAATCAGTACACCCTGCCCTGGCGCGGTGACTCCATTCAAGGTTATAACTGAGGCGACCCCGCCGTTAGTATTTTCAACCAAAGCCAAGGTGCCTCCCGAATCCCGTGTGAAGGCTGCGGCAGCTGCTCCGATATTGAGGGTGGTGGTGCGACCTGTGGCAGAGCTGACGATAACATCTGTTCCGCCTGCCATGATGCGAACTTCACCGGTCAGGTTCTCCGTCCTATTGCTGGTAGCCGTTCCATCCATTTCTAAGCCACCACCACCAAAGATGGTGCGAGCGCCTGTGGCAAAACGCACCCCTGTACCAAGTGTGTAGTTGGAGAGACGCAACAGACCGCCTGAAAGGAAAACACCTTCCACGTCTGAGGCCTGACTGCTGTTGCGGCTGTTATAATTGACCGTACCGCGCCCAATTTTAGTCAACCAAGAAGAGACGTTTGTCCCTTGGTCATCTAACCAAAAGTTTAGATCTACGGTTCCACCTTCCGCTGCATACACTGAAAGATCGCGGGTAAAACCAGGGCCATTTGTCGAATTGGCCTGGGTGAAAAGGAT
>JAOZVT010000611.1 GCA_025869455.1 Prosthecobacter sp. | reverse complement strand
CCGTAGAGTTACGATCCATGGAGATTCCCCATGAGCGTGCACAACCTCTGAATTTTTCTTATCGAGGGCAGCAGATTCAGGCAGCTGCCCGACTGGATTTTGTCATAGAGAAATCCTTACTGGTGAGGGTTCTAGCCTGTGATTCGGTTACGGAGCTAGACCGACGTAACATGGAAACATGGCTGAAACTCAGTGGTTTAAAAACCGGACTAATTGTAAATTTCCAGGTGCCAGTCCTGAGGAAAGGCATTCATCGAATCTCACTGAAGCGTCGCGAAATTCATGAATAGATCCTGGCAATTCCCACTTCTGGAGTTGGGTTTAAGTGAGTCATTCAATAAGAAAACCATAATCAAAGACATCGATTATAGGGCTTTTTGGTGTGAGACTTCATACGTAATTAGAAAAAAGAATTGCACCTAGCCAAGGATAAGCTTTCCTAAGGCCGAAAATGAAACGATAGAAACGCAGATATTTCTTACTGAAAACATGTCACCTTGGCCTCAGCAAAATCATATTCTCCGAGATCATCATGATCGTTTGGAGAATGTACCTTCGGGAGGAGGTCGAGGTGAATGTGAGCTTCCGTTAGAAGAACGAGCGCTGGTGGCCAAGATAGAAAGACGGCTGACGCAGGAGACGAAATCTTATCTCTCTAACAGTTCCGTCACAGAACCGCTGGCCAACGCCTGGATTGATGGCATTGAAAAACGAGTCGCTTACATTTTCGACTTTGAAAGCCAACGTCTGTTGGAAAATGGGGATCGGTTGGCCAATCTCTATGGCTACACGGCGGATGAGATTTTTGCCCTGCCAGGAGCTTGGAACACCCTGATACATCCAGATGATCTGGAACGCGTCAACGCCTCCACGGAAGCCCTGATGACAGGGCAGGTAGAAAGCACTACGGTGCAGATGCGTATCGCCTGTAAAGATGGTCACTGGGAATGGATTCAGCATGATTGGCGTGCCTTGAGAAGAAGTTCTAAAGGTGTCATGACGAGGGCGCTTGGTTTTGTGCAGGTCATTACCAGTCTTGCGCTTTCTACCCAAGCCCTACGCAATGAGGCTTCTTTAAATGCTCTGTGTCGAACCCTGGTGGAAGAATGGGTGGACGGTATTTTCCTGGTGGATTCCTCCTGGCATATTCTCTTTGCCAATCAAGGGGCCTTAGATGTTTTGGGTTACACTCAGGCAGAACTCCATAGTCGGCTCATCTCCTATGTGCTGAACATGGAACTGGGGAAGAAAAAAGAGCCTCCCCTCCCGAAATCCTGCCAGAAAGTCACGTTGCGAGGTTCCCACCTGCTGAAAGATGGGAGTAAACGTAAGGTCGAAATCGTTCTCCGTCGGCTCCCTGGTGAAAGAGTCTTGGTCACCACCCGTGACATTCGTGAGCAACTAGCTGCCGAAGAATACACCCGCAGACAAGCCGCTTACTACCGAGGGCTTTTTGAAAACAATCCTTCGGGAGTCGCCGTCTTCGATACCACTCTGCTCATCACCAAGGTGAATCCCGCCCTTCGTCAAATGTTGGGCTACACGGATAAGCAGCTTATCCAAATGCGTATTCCAGATCTCCTGGATGTGCTAAATCGGCCGCCAGATGATTTTTGGAAGCAAGTCATTGAGGCAGGCTCTAAACCACGTCGAGAAATTGAGATCACGCTTAAAACTCGTGAAGGCAAAAATCTCTACACCCTCGCGGCTATCACCTTTCTGCCAGATAACATCCATGAAAGCGGTCAGGGCATCATTATTTTTACGGATATCAGTGCCCGAAAACTTGCGGAGCAAGAACTGAAACGACAGTCCCAACTGAATGATACCTTGGTGAGAGAATCCGCTGCCATGATCGGATTGGTCAACCTGGAAGGAAAGATTTTAAAGGTCAATCCGGCGGTCGAGAAGGTCTCAGGTTACACTGCAAAAGAACTGGTCGGCAAAACCATCTGGGAGAGTGGCTTAATCGACCCCGAAGAAATGCCACGGAGCCGAGATCGGCTGAATAAACTCAAGGAAGGAGCACCACGGGTAACGGCCATCTCCCGTGCCCGCACGAAGTCTGGAGATCTTCGTGTCATCCAACTTCACAACACGGCCACACGAAATGCAGATCAGCAAATCGAAGGCTTCATCATCACGGCCATCGACATCACGGAGCAGCAGCGTTTGCAGCACCATTTGATGGAGGCCATTGAGCAGGAGCAAGCCCGTATTGGGCATGATTTACATGATGGTGTAGGGCAACTGCTCACGGGTATTGGAGCCTTGGTCGAGATGCTGCAACTGAGGCTTAAAGGGGATGAGGAATCCGAAGCGGCACGTATCCATGAACTGGTCAGACAGGCCATTCAGCAGGTGCGGCAGCTTTCACGGAACATGTCTCCAGCGGCGATCCAAAACCGAGACCTCGCCGCCTCACTGCTTCTGCTGGCAGATACCGTGCGCACGAGTTTCCGGCGTGAGTGTGATTTTATCTGTGAATTGGATGTTAAAATCACAGACCCCACCCTAAGTACGCATTTGTTCCGTATTGCCCAGGAATCCATCAATAATGCCATGCGTCATGGCAATCCAAATCAGATCAGCATCAAGCTACGAGCTGAAAATTCTGGTCAAGCCCTGCTCGAAATTTTTAATGATGGCCGCTCTTTTGACTGTCGTCCAGGTAGCGAAGGCATTGGGCTACGAGTCATGAATTACAGAGCTTCTTTAATCCATGCAGATTTTTCCGTGAACTGTCCACCTACTGGCGGTGTCAGAGTCACTATTAAATTTCCCTTACCAACAAGTGAGGGCTCACCCCAAGCGACAACTAAACACAAACAAAAGTACAAACCGTGAAACACAAAATCTACATCTTGGATGATCACCCGATTGTGATCGAAGGTCTGAAGAAAATTCTCGAAGGTCAGGAAGATCTCCAGATCATCGGTAGTTCCGAAGACGCTAACAATGCCCTTGTTCAAATTCCTAAACTGAAGCCAGATGTCATCATTCTGGACATCACTTTGAAGGATCGCAGCGGTGTTGATCTCGTGAAAAAACTCAAGCAGAGCCATCCAGAAATTCATGTTCTGGTTTACTCCATGCATGATGAAAACGTGTATGCAGAGCGCTGCCTGCGTGCAGGTGCCATGGGTTATATCATGAAGGGAGAAAGCGCTGTTCGCGTGCTCCAGGCCGTGCGTCAAGTGCTCGGCGGTGGGTTCTTCTTCAGTGCCAATCTCCTGGGTAGTATTGTTTCCGGGGGCGGACCACGCTCTGGCTCCCGTGGTGAGCCAGGACGCATGCTCAGTGACCGTCAACTCGAAGTCTTTGAAATGGTGGGACGTGGCTTTGACTCCCACGAAATCGCCGAGAAACTTCAGCTTAGCGCCAAAACGGTGGACGCCCACAAGGCCAACATCCGCCAAAAATTGGGTCTGGCCTCAGCCCGCGAACTTCTTATGGAAGCCGTCCGCTGGGTCGAAAAATAGGATCTCACCTATTGTAAAAAAAACATCAACCGCCTGAGGTCTTGGGGTGCCTCTGGCGGTTTTTTGTGTTCTGATGACTCGCGCGAAAACCTTGCTTTATCCTGAACTCCGCGATTGATCACGGCCATCGGGCGGTAAAGCCTGTGAGCTTGGTTAGAGCATCAGGCCTAACAAGACTTCACGGATTTGGCTGCGCCATTTGGAGAGGTAGGCTAAGCGAGCTTGAGTGCTTTGCAGTTCGGTCCAGACTGTGGGGTCTTGGGTGGAGATGCGTGCATCATAGCTGGGAAGTTGGGATTCGATCTGCTGCCAGTTTTCTTCGATGAGCAGACCGAGTTCTTCCAGGGATTCGCGCAGGCGCATTTCTTCGGAGGCGAGGAGGGCTTTGGCTAGGGCGGTGGTGGCGGTTTGTTTCTTTTTGAGAAAGGCGGCGCTGGTTTGGAGCAGGGGACCGAGTTTCTCAAAGAGGTTCATCATGGAGGCATCCAGCGGCACGGCGCGCCAGGGGGTGTCTGAATGATGCGTGAGGAGGTGCTTCAGCCGAGTGACAGGGGACTTTAAGGTCTCCAGCGCGGCATTTAAATCGGCGCTGGTTTGGGTGTCTCCTCCGGTCTGATCCGGGTGCGCTAAGCGGGAGGCAGTGAGGTAGGCGGCCTGGAGTTCTTCTGCCTCCAGCGCGGCGCGTGGCGGCAGGCTGAGGCGGGTATAGGCATCGTCTGACATGAGGTGGAATTAGGCGGCGAAGCTTTCTCCACAAGAGCAGGTGACGACAGCGTTGGGATTGGTGACTTTGAATCCGCCCTGCTGGAGGTCGTCACTGAAATCGAGTTCGGAACCGCTGACAAAGAGGGCGCTCTTGGGGTCGATGACCACACGTACGTCTCCGGAAAGAACCATGATGTCACGGTTGGCTGGGCCATCCACGAGGTCCATTTTGTATTGCAAGCCGGAGCAGCCGCCGCCGACGACGGCAACGCGGAGGGCACCATGCTCTGCGCGGCCTTGTTTGGTCAAGAGGCCAGTGAGTTTACGGGCAGCATTGGGCAGCACTTTGATCAGTTTTTCGTTACCGATCTTGTAGTTAGGTGCGGCTTGTGGGGCGGTGGCGGTCATGGTGGAAAAGATACGACTCAGGCGGTCTGGCGGGCCTTCCAATCATCAAACTCAGACTTGGGTGTGCGAAAGACTGCGGCACAACGTGGGCAGGTGATGGTGGCGGCTCCGTCTTCAAAAATATAGTTTAAATCATCTTCACTGAGACGTGTCAGCATGGGGAACATGCGGTCTGCGGTGCAGCCGCAGTCAAAGACGTAGCTGCGAGTTTCGAGCAGGGTGAGGTGTTCGGCCTCGTCCAAGCTAGGGATGTCGGCTTCCGTCAGTCCCGTGAGCCATTCCACATCGGCATCAGGCTCGGCGGAAATTTGGATGAAGTCTTCATCTGGCAGTCTGAAGATGCGGGTGGGGCGCTGCTCGCTCTGAGTATAAAATTGCTCCACACCTGCGAAGACATCTTTCCCGTGAAACTCGATCATGCTCTGCCTGGGCTGCATATTTGGGCGGGAGGTTTGAGAGATGAAGAGTGATTTACCGCTGTCTTTCACGTCTTCGGTGAAGAGGCGTCCGGTGACACGGCCAGGATTGGTGGTGCCAGTGACGAAGATGTTGATGAGGGGATCGTGGATGTTGATGGTCCAGGCACAGCCTTCGTCATGAGGGCGCGAGGCAAGATGCAGGGTGATGCCAGCGAGGGCATCTTTGAGCATGGCGTCCAGGCGTTCGGGATGCTTGATGCTATGCTGCATGAGATGCAGGTAATAGTCCATGTACAGCGAGCTAAAGCGACCCCGCACGAGCAGGCAGTTACGTTTCCGTACGAAGTAGCAACGGATTTCGTTGGCTGAAAGGTCTGGGCTAAGCATGTGGCTCATGGACGTGAGGGGAAAATAAAAGTGAGGGCCTTGCAGCCCTCACTTTCGGTGATGAATGACGGGATGGCTACCGACACTCCTTGATTAAAGTGCCTTGATGTAAAGGTCTTTGTAATAAACGACGCTCTTGGGATCGTGTGCTTGGATGGCCATGGTGCCGGAACTGAGCTTGCGGCCAGCCATGTTTTTCAGGGCTGTGGCAGGATCCCAGTCCGCAGGTTCGGTCCAGTCGGAGGTGACTTTGCCATTGATGCTGATGGTGATGTGTTTGCCATCGACCTTGATGCCGTAGTCGAACCATTCGTCATCATTGACGGGTGCGGTGTCCATGACGTCTTTGACAGCGTAAAGGCCGCCGGTTTTCTTGGGGTCTTTGTGGGAGGTGCTGTTGACCTGGCATTCGTAGCCTTTTTCAGGCCAGCCGGATTCCTGGAATTGGGTGTGGATGTAGAGGCCGGAGTTGGAGCCGGGCATGTGCTTCACTTTACCTTTGAACTCAAAGTTGGTGAAGTTGGCTTTGCCATCTGGCCCCATGTAAAAGAGGTGGCAGCGGCCATTGCTGACTTTGATGACGCCGTCTTCGACAGAAAAGCTGCCGGGGGTTTCTTCATTGGATTTCCAACCGGTGAGGTCTTTGCCATTGAACATGGAAACCCAGCCGTCATCCTTGGCGGGGGCAGCGGCTTCGGTGGCGGTGGCCGGGGCTGCGGTTTTTTCATCCGCAGGTTTGCAGGAGGCCAACCCCAAAAGGAGGGCCAGAGAGGCGAGTTGGTTGAGTTTCATGGAGGTGGCGGACTTACACGTTGGTGGAGTGGGTGGCAACTGACAAGAGATGATGGATTCAGGCGGATTTACCAGGGCATCAGAGCTTTACTTGAGTCACGACTTCTTGAATGAACATCCAGTTCCGAGTGATCTGGGCGGTGACGAAGGCGGTGAGGAGGATGGTGACGGGGAGTTTGATTTTGGGCCAGTGTTCAAGACTGCGCTCTAAGCCTAAGCCTGTGGCAATCACAATGATGGGGGTCCAGAGACAGGCCTGGAGGAGGAGTTTATCCGGCGAGCCATACCACGGGAGGGCGGCGATGAACCAGACGAGGGTGGCGACGATGCCAAGGGTGAAGGGGTCTAACTGGGCCCGCCAGACGAGGCCTGCGAAGGCGAGGGTAAGCAGGAGGAGCCAGCCTGCGCCGACGCCTTTTTGCAGGTCTAGTTTGGCCCAGCTGGGTTCTTGGAGAATGACACGCTGGCGATTTCCAAAGCTGGGGTCTGGCTCGGTGGTGACGGAGCGTGGGGCGACGAGATTGGACAGCAAGACTTCACGCCCGATTGTACCGGCGGGGTTGCTGACCGTGGCCCAATCATTGCCTTCAATTTTCCAGGTCAGCAGGTTGGCGGGGAGCGGGGCGGAACGTGGGTAGATGACACGCTGTGCATTGGCGAGGCCGAAGGTGGTGGTGACGGCCACCAGGGCGATCAAGAGGGGCTGATAAACGAAGCGCTGCTGTTGATTGCTATCATGGGCACAGCGGGCCAAGGCGAGAAGGAGGATGGGGAGCAAATTCCCAATGAAACAACTGGCGGCATAGACGGCGACTAGGAGGTGCAGCCACCAGGGGGCTAAGGCACCGCGTGCGGTGACAGCGGCCAGGGCAGCGACTCCGAGGCCTGCGAAAATCCAGACATCCGGCAAAGGGGCGGCGATCCATAGGCAGGGGCCCGCACCGCAGGCAACGGTCAGCAAGATGGCCCGTAATGAGGCGACCCCGCTCCAGAGCAGGGCATGGTAAACCATGACCACGGTGAGGGCTCCGGCTAGGCAGGTAAGCATGGCGACGCCGTGTTTGCGCGTCTGATTGACGGGTTGGCCGAGCATGGCCCAGCCTTTGATCAGGAGCTGAGTGGGGCCATGATGCAGAAGCGTGAAGGCGGGGTGCTCTGCACCGATGCTGCTGTGGTCCTCGGCCTTTGCGGAGGTGAGATCTCGAAATATGCTCTGGGTTTGGGCACCGAAAAGGAGGCCGTCACGCACGTAAATGGGGGTGTCCTGAAAATGCTGATGAGCGGCAAAGAACAGGCTGTAAAAAGCGACGGCCAAAATGGCTCCCATACCCCGCCAGCGCGTGAGTACATGGGTGCTGCGGGATGCCTGAGCATAGGTGGACTGGCGCATGAAGGGTTCACTTTCAACGATGCAGCGAAGGGCGGCAATGAGGAAAACTTGGTGAGTGCTGCGAATGGGGCTGGGGATTCGGTTTCCTTAGCCTTGTCATAGCTCCGATGAAGGTTAGCTTAGAGGTCTGATGAAGAGGCTGATCCGACGACTGTTCAAGCTCTGCGTGGCGAGTGCTGTGCTGGGTGGGTTGGTCTATGCTGGGACGGATGCTTTTTCCCGGCACTGGAGAGAGTTTATCGTGGGACAGTTGGCGGAACGAGGTCTGCACCTGGATTTTGATCGTCTGATGTTCAATCCTTTTGGTGGTTTGATTGCGCGTGAAGTGAGAGTCTTTGCGGGGGAAGAGCGGGCTAATGTGATAGCCTCCGTTGATCGCCTGAATCTGGAGTTTGATTACGGCAAGCTGCTAGAAAAGAAGTTTGTCCTCAATGGTCTGGAACTCAGTCATGCCAATGTGACTCTGCCAGTGGAGGATGAGAATGGTGGGCATACGCTGATCTCTTTGGAGGATTTGAGCGCACGTGCTTTTTTGCGGGAAGGTGTGCTGGAGATCCGGCAGGCAGAAGGGACGCTGTCAGGTATCCGACTGAGCATCACAGGCATGCTGACGCTGCCTGAGAAAAAACCGAATGCACCGCCGACGCCGAAGCTGGACATGCTATCAGTAACGCATCAGATGGAGGTGCTGAATGCGCATCAAAGACGCATTCAGAAAGGGCTGGATTGGTTGCAGCGCTTCAAGTTTGATCAGGCACCTGAGATCCGTTTGGATGTGAATGGTGCCTTGGATCGGCCTTTGGAATTGTCTGCGCGGTTGTTCTTTGAGGCGACGGGATTGCGTTATGATAGTTATGTGTGTCAGGAACTTGTGGCAGAGGCGGAGTTTAATGCGGGGCTGATTGATCTGACGCGGTTATACCTCAAAGATCCGACGGGGCAGGTGAATGCGAGTGCGACTTGGCGGATGGGGACGCCGGAGTTGCGTTTTCAAATGACCTCCAGCGCGGATTTACCCAGCTTGGCCCAGGCTTTCCTGAACAGTGATAATTTGCGTGAGATCGTGTTTTATGGGACTCCTCATCTAGCTCTCAACGGCGTGTGGTATGTGGATGGCCCTTTGTCTAAAGGGAAGCGTCCTGTGCAGGTGACGGGGAGGCTGGATTGTGGACGCTTCAGTACTCGCGGGGCTGTGTTTGATGGGCTGGAGGCCAATATCGGGGTGGCCCCTGAAGGTGTGTATATCCGGGATTTGTTACTACGGCATGAAACAGGTACTTTGACAGCGCAGGCACTGTCTCATGAGATGGATGGGTTTCACTACCGCGCGGTGTTGCGCATGGACCCGAATGCGTTTTTACCTTTTGCGCAGATGCCGCAAACAAGGGAAATCATTGGTCGGTTTCAGTTTACGCCGAAATCCAGCATCTACTTCGAAATCGAGGGTTCTGGGCCG
>JAOZVT010000610.1 GCA_025869455.1 Prosthecobacter sp. | reverse complement strand
GTGCCATGCTCTACAAAAGCATCCGGCCAGCCCACACGCACCACCGGGGTGGTGATGAAGGAACTGGAGAGTTGCTCCATGACGGAACAACCGAAACCATTCATCAGAACATGGTCTTCGAGCGTGCAGACGACCTTGACTTTTTTGGCATAGGTTTCGATGACGTCGATATCCAAAGGCTTGATCCAGCGAGGATTGATCAAGGCAACAGAGTAGCCTTTTTCTTCCAAGATCTTCTTCGCCTTTTCTGCCGTGGCAAACATATCCCCAAGAGCAATCAGAGCCACATCGGTACCATCAGCCACGACTTCAGCTTTGCCTATTTCAAGCAGACGCGGAGTGGCCTTCGGTGTGACACCAGGGCCATTGCCACGCGGGTAACGAATGGCGATCGGGCCTTTTTCGTAATTGGCCATGGTCCAGAGCATGTCCACGAATTCGTCTTCATCCTTCGGCTGCATGTGAACGATTCCAGGAATGCCACGCAGATAGGCGATGTCGAACAAGCCGTGATGAGTCGGACCGTCATCACCGCTCAAGCCGCCACGGTCCATGCAAAGGCGCACAGGCAGATGCTGGATGGCCATGTCATGAATGATCATGTCAATGGCACGCTGCATGAAAGTCGAATAAATAGTTAGGAAAGGACGCAGGCCCTGAGTGGCCATACCGCAGGCAAAGAGAGCGGCATGCTCTTCAGCAATACCGACGTCAAAAGAGCGCTCAGGAATTTCCTTCTTGAAGGCCATGAGGCCCGTACCCCCAGGCATGGCGGCAGTGATGGCGACGATCCTTTGATCTTCCTTGGCAAAGTCCGTAACGGTGCGGGCATAGATCTGCGAATAAGTCGGCTTATCCGTAGCCTGCACTTCGCCTGTTTCGATGTTGTATTTACCGAGACCGTGGAACTTACCTGGATCTTCCAGGGCTGGCTTGTAACCGCGTCCTTTCTCCGTGAGGATGTGCAGGATGACGGGTTCATTCTGCGTCTTCAGAAACTCAAACGTTTGAATCAGCAAAGGCAAATCGTGCCCATTGATCG
This sequence comes from Prosthecobacter sp., assembly GCA_025869455.1. GTDB lineage: Bacteria > Verrucomicrobiota > Verrucomicrobiia > Verrucomicrobiales > Verrucomicrobiaceae > Prosthecobacter. The sequence continues at coordinate 8,126 of JAOZVT010000610.1, read as the reverse complement.
GGCCATAATAACGGATGCCAAATTCCTCAAACAATGTGCTACGATTGTGTGCGCCTTCGCTCTGAGGAAGCAGCAGCCCCTTGGCGGAGTTTTCCACGCGCTCAGCCAACTTACGAGCACCACCACCAAGCACGAATTCGACAAACTTGGCAGCCTTGTCATGTAGGTTCGCAAAACCAGGATGAGTGGCGATCGTGTTGAAGTATTTGGCGATGGCACCGACGTTTTTGTCAATGCTCCACTCATTGTCGTTGAGCACGGTGATGAGGCGATTGGTGTGAGCAGCGATATTATTGAGCGCTTCAAACACCGGACCACAAGTAAAGGCGGCGTCACCAGACACACAGACGACATGTTCATCACTGCCTTTCAGATCCCGAGCCGTGGCCATGCCAAGGGCAGCGCCTAGAGCTGTGCCAGCGTGACCTGCACCATAGCAGTCGTGCTCGCTTTCGCTGCGGAGCATGAACCCATTCAGACCCTCATATTGGCGAATCGTGTGGATCTTATCCCAGCGGCCTGTGAGCATCTTGTGCACGTAACCTTGGTGAGCCACATCAAAGACAAATTTGTCCTGAGGCGTGTTAAAAACACGATGCAAGGCGATGGTCAGCTCGACCACGCCAAGGTTGGGCCCCAAGTGCCCTCCCGTCTGGCTAAGGGTCTCAATCAGAGTGGCACGGATCTTTTCAGCAAGCGCGGGTAATTTCTCCAGCGGCAGAGCTTTAAGGTCAGCAGGGCATGTAATGGCGGGCAGGGTGGTATCCACGTGTAAAAAAATCAGAAAAGTCGGATGTCGTCGCTATCGGCTTCAGGCTCCACCACTTTCTTTTTGCGAGTGGGGGCGGCAGGCTTGGCTTTTTCCTCGGAAACTTCAGCGGAAGCGGGGTCGAATGCGGTGACGGTAGGCTTACCCTCTGCGTCTGCTGTAATGGCGTCAATACGACGGCGGGCGACTTCGATGCGCTGGCGGCAGACTTTCAAAAGACTCATGCCTTCCTCGTAACTGGTGACCATTTCGTCCAGGGGCATGCGATCTCCTTCCATCGACACAACAATCTCTTCGAGGCGGTCCATGGCCTGTTCAAAAGAGGTTTCGGTATGGGAAGCTGTGCTCATGCTGAAGTAATTCGAGGGTGCCCATTATCAGGACACCAGCAGCAGCCGCAAGCAGGAAAACCAGACATAAAACCCATCTTGATTGATTCTGGCGTCGTTCTTATGCTGCTGTCACCATGAAAAAAATCATTCCCTGCCTTTTCCTCCTCGCCTTGACGGGCCTGTCCAATCTCCATGCCAACCCAGAGGTACCTATCGCCGTTGCGCAAAGTTTCGGCACGGCGGTATCCGAAAGCATCCTCCTGGTCAAAGGTAGTAGCACCACGGCCGAGCCCCTGGAATGGGTAGCTTACGCCAGAGATGCCTTTCGCCCCCAGGACATTCTGCGAATCAATGTCAAAATGGAAGGGGCCACCTGGAAAGCCACCGCCGCAGGGGCAGGCACCAAAATATTAGATCGTGTGCCTTCCCGGCCGATTGATTTCAAAAAACTGCTCTATCGCAGTGCCGATGCCCGAGTGGTGGCTGCAAAATCTGCGGCTCTGGCCCAAACCACCTTTGCCAGCATTGATTACCAATTGGCCGCCAATCCAGAAACAGGAACTGTGGAGTGGGGGCTCGCGCTCAAAGATGACACGGGCTACGAAGTTGGCTTTGTCGTCGTCTCTGCAGAAACAGGTGCCGTGAGTTTTCAAGACTGGTCACCACGTGTTGCCTCATCGAGTGACAGCGAAGGAGACGAAGGTGAAAAGGCGGCTAAAGCCGTCAAAAAAGCGGCTCGCAAGGCCTGGAACTGGACAGACAATGCCCGAAAAGAGACGCGTGGATTCTTCCGTGAACTATTCCGTTGAGTCCCAAAAGACCCTAAAATAAGCCCAAACCCGCCCTCATCGGACCGATGTGGCGGGTTTTATTTTGTTTAACTTAGAGAGCAAACCTGTTTTTACACCTTGACGCCCGTTGTGAAGGTCAGCATTACTGCGCATCTCCAGTCGCTTTGGCTGGAGACCTTCAGTCCTTCTCCCGAACACCACTTCAAGCCGTTATGATTCACGGAGTCCTCTCTACTTCACAAAACGCTCTGCGCCCCTTCCTGGTTGCAGCCTTCATCTCCGTCGCAACGATCGGATCCCACGCCCAGGTTTCTCTGGATTCCCCCGCTGCCGCTGGTCGTAAGATCGTCCGCGAAGTCGAAGTCGTCTTCACAGGCGCTGCGACCATGGACCCAGCTCGTGTCCGTGCCCAAATGTCCACCCGCGAAGGTGAACCTTACACGGATGAATCTGTCGAACGCGATCTACGTACTCTGTATGCCACGGGTGCGGTGGAAAACGTGGACATCAATGCCATCAACGTCGCAGGCGGTGTGAAAGTTGTTGTGACCATCTCGGGTCGTGGCGGCATTGGCGAAATCGGTTTCCTGGGCAATGCAGCCTTTGACAACGAAAAGCTGCGTAAAGAAATCGAAGTCAAAGTGGGAGACCCCGTGGATGATGCCAAGCTGACAGAAGCTCAGCAGAAGATTCTGGACATGTACCAGAAGAAAGGTTTCTCCGATGTCCTGGTGACCTATGACGTGACACCTTCCACGAAGCAGGGTTTCTCCAGTGTGATGTTTAAAATCGAAGAAGGTGGCCGTGGCTTGATCGGCGACATTCGTTTTGAAGGCAACACCGCCATCAGTGATCATAAGCTGAAGTCCAAACTGACCTCGAAGGAAAAGACCTTCTGGCGCCTGTGGGGTAAGGCGGGCAAACTGGACAATCAGGCCGTGCTGGAAGATGTGCGTAAAATCGAACAGGCCTATCAGGACGAAGGTTATGTGTATGTCAAAGTCGGCTATCGCCGTGAAGCTGTGAACGACAAAAAGGTCGCGCTTGTTTTTGAAATCACTGAAGGCGGCAAATATGAAGTCGCTGCTGTGGCCATGGAAGGCATCACCATCTTCTCCCAAGATGAACTGACTCCAGCCATCCTTACCGAAGCAGGCTTCCCTTACTCTGGCAGCGATGTCCGTGGTGACGAGAAGATGATCCAGGACTACTACGGCTCCCGTGGTTATGCTGACGCGCGTGTTGACACCCGTCTTTCTGACGCAGGTCCAGGCAAGTTGAATGTGACTTACAGCGTCTATGAAGGCACCAAGTCCTTCATTCGTAAGGTGAACATCAGCGGCAACATGAAAACGCAGGACCGCGTCATCCGTCGTGAGCTTCCATTCGCCCCTGGCGATGAGCTGAACACCGTCCAATTGGAAACTGCCCAGACGCGTCTGGAAAACTTGAACTACTTTGAAGGCAAAGGCGAGGCTAACCCGCTGACGGTGCGCCCTGTTTCCACTGAAGTGGATGGCTTTAAGGACATTGAGGTCAATGTGACAGAGAAGCCCACAGGTTCTGTGAACTTTGGTGCTGGTTTCAGTTCCATTGATAGCATCGTCGGCTTCATCGACGTGACTCAGACCAACTTTGACATCTCTGACTGGGGTGACTTCCGCGGTGCTGGTCAGCGCTTCAACATGAACATCCGTTACGGCCCACGTCGTCAGGATTTCAACTTGGCTCTGACTGAGCCTTGGTTCATGGGCCAGAAACTGGCTCTGACCACTGAGTTGTTCTACCGGAACATGTTCTACCTCTCCCAGGCCAACCGCTATGAACAGACCAATGCCGGGATGTCCATTGGCCTCCGTAAGCCAGTGAGTGAAAACGCTTACTTTGAAGGCACTTACACGTTGCAGAACATTAGCGTGGATGTGCAGGAAGATGAATCTCCAACACAGCTGATCCGCAATGAAGATGGAGATTTCATCCAGAGCAAAGTGGACTTCGGTTTTGTGCATGACACTCGCGACAGTGTTTTCATCACCCGCAAAGGTCATAAATTTGAAGCTGGTCTGATGGCTTCCGGCTTGGGTGGCGATGTGGAAGTCTGGGGTGCTAACATTGGTGGCCAACAGTTCTTCTCTCTGCCAGGTGACACCATCCTCAGCTTTGATGGTATGGCCCGCATGGTGGACGGCTGGGGCAACTCTGGCACTTCCAGTTCCGATGTGCCTATCTTTGAGCGTCTGTTCCTGGGTGGCGCGAACAACCTGCGTGGTTATGACTTCCGTGAAGCAGGTCCTAAAGACAGCAGTGGTGAGCCAATCGGTGGTAACGTCTCCCTCTACGGCAGCATCGAATACTCCTTCCCGATCATCGAGAAGGTCCGCGGTGCCGTTTTCTATGATGTTGGTTACATCTCCACGGATATCACAGCCAGTAGTAAATCTACCGCTGGGGTGAAAAATGGTGGGCCAATCATCGGTGACGGTGAAGTTTATTCCAACATTGGTGTTGGTCTGCGCATGTTCTTGCCAATCGGCCCAATCCGTCTCGACCTGGGTCTTCCCCTTGTGAAAGACGACTTCACGGGTGACAGCCCACGCTTCCAGTTCAACATGGGCTACAAATTCTAAGCTCGTTGAGAACGTATTGAACAAATTCCCCCAAAGAACCCACTTAACTAATCTATGATTCGTCTTTTGACCTTAGCTTTCCTGACCGCCAGCCTGACACTAGCCAGCGCAGCCGACCTCAAATTCGGTGTGGTGGACATGTCGAAAGCTTTTTCCGAGTTCTACAAAACCAAAGAAGCTGCTGAAAAATTCAAAGGCAATGTGGACAAAGCCCAAAAGGAAATGAATGACCGCTGGGCCGTCTATAAAAACCTGATGACGGACATGCAGAAGCTCAAGAAGGAGGCTAGCGACCCCATCATGACACCTGATGCCCGTGCTAAGAAAGCCGCTGAATTCGATGAAAAAGGCAAGGAACTGCGCAGCTTAGAGCAAGACATTGGTGAGCAGCAAAACCGCCGCTCAAACCAACTCAAGCAGGAAGATGTGCAGATCCGCCGTGGCATCTATGACGAGATCCTCGTCGTGGTTCGTGACAAGGCCAAGACGGAAGGCTATGACTTCATCTTTGATAAGTCAGGCATGAGCCTTTCTACTGTGCCTGTGCTCATCTATTACAAAGATGCTATCGACATCACAGATCAGATCGTTGTTGAACTCAACAAAACCGCTGGTGAAGCAGCCCCAGCTAAGGAAGAAGAAAAGAAAAATCCTTGATCTAACAATCGCTTACTCAGGGCACGCCGAAGCGATTTCCGGCGTGCCCTTTTTTCTGTCTCGCGCATGAGCACATTCATCACGCATCAACGTCTGGCTGAATTGGTCGGGGGAGAGTTGTCACAAGGTGACCCTGAAGGTGTTGTTACAGGACTCAATTCTATCTCTGAGGCCAATCCTGGAGATGTGACTTTTCTGGGTAATGAACGTTACCTTTCTGCTTTGCGTAGCACCAAGGCATCGGCTGTTCTGGTGGCCAAGGACTTTTCAGAAACTCTCGAAAACGTCGCTTTGATTCGGGTCGAAAATCCGACTTTGGCCTTTTCCAGTGTGATTCGCTACTTTGGCCCACCGCCACGTGAATTTCATGCTGGGGTGCATCCTTCTGCCGTAGTGGCTCAGTCTGCACAATTTGATCCTGAAAGAGTTTCCATCGGTCCCTGTGCAGTCATTGAAGAAGATGTCGTCATCGGCAATGGAAGTGTCATCCACGCGGGGGCATATATTGGACATGGTAGCCGGCTAGGAGTGGATTGTATTTTACACCCCAATTGTACGGTGAGAGATCACACGCAGATCGGTAACCGTGTGACCATTCACAGTGGCGCGGCCATTGGCACCGATGGCTTTGGATATCAGTACACTCAAGGGCGACACCAGAAGATAGAACAAGTCGGCATCGTCCAGATTGATGATGACGTCGAAATTGGTTCTTGTACCACCATTGATCGGGCACGTTTTGGTCGTACCTGGATCGGTGAAGGCACGAAGATTGATAATTTGGTGCAAATCGCTCACAATGTCGTCATCGGAAAACACAGCCTTGTGGTTTCCCAGGTGGGTATTTCAGGCAGCACCCGCATTGGGGATTATGTTACCATCGCAGGACAAGTCGGCATCGCGGGACATCTGGAAATCAGCAATCAGGTCACACTCCTGGCTAAAACGGGCGTCACCAAGAGTATTTCTGAGCCGGGAGCCTACACGGGTTATCCCGCCAAGCCCTTGATGGAAGGCCGAAGAATGCTCTCCGCCCCAGCAAAAATCCCGAGCATGCTGGATCGTATCAGGGAGTTGGAGAAGAAGTTGGTGGCGCTTGAGTCGAAGACGTCTCCCGAGCATCCATAGCCTGAGCGGCTTTACCGAATCTCAGCACATAACCTAGCAGGGCCTTCATGCGCCCTGTTTGGGTAAATCTCCCGGTGATGCGCCACTTTTCGGAGAGTTCATACTCAGCTTGCACACTGTCGCTGCTGCGGTCTGCTCCAGATGGATTGAAGGTCATGTTTAGGCGTGGTGGTTCTTCACGAACGACCTTCTTTTTATTGAAGGTCTTTCGGTAAAACTCGCTCAGGAATAAGAAGGCGGCGCGGGATGCCGCCTGTGAAGCCAGTTCAGAGGCTGAACCGTTGAGTGTGGTGCCCGTGGCCAATAACGTCACAATATCTGGCTCACTCATCGGCGGAGTGCTGGTGAATCGCGTTTTCGGATCGGTGGAGTCGCCATAGACATACAAGGTGATGTCATTGCTACCGACGCGGGATTCCCCCCGAATGTCCAGATCTGGGTCAAAGGGGTGCTCTGGGCGCAAAGTCACCACACCTTTGGTGATCTTCACCATGCTGAAGGGTAGCTTTAACAAGAGACGATCAATATTCGCTCCCCCTGTTAGTTGAGGATTCGCACCACGACCACTGAGCAGGACATCTGCAGAAATGGCACCATTGGCTAAGTTCCCTGAGATGAGCAGTGGATCACGAGTACGCACCTTAATATCAAAGATCCAATCCTTTAGGATGGGTGGCAAAGTTAACTTTGCCTCGCTACGACTGGTATCCGGCGGCACAGGAGGTACATCCGCAGGCAACTTCAGCACTGGTAGAAGATCGATCTCTTTAAAGACCCGTCCACGCACAGCCTCCACCAAACCGGCTACCGTCGCCTGCTGAAGATTCCCCCGGCATGTGATATCTGCATTGGCGCGCAGCGAGGTGGTCGGATCACGAAAGACTAGAGCTTCCCTTGCCTCTAGCTTGATGTCCATCGCTGGATTTTTGGTATCCTTGATATCGACATTGCCCGTAAGTTTCACACGACCACCCGCTAAAACGGCGGAGATATCCTCGATCGCAATGCGCTTATCTTGGGCTTGAATCCGTGCCCTAACATTGCGCACCGATGGCAGATCTGGCTTGGTCCAAGTGATCTCACTGACATCCAAATTCAGCCCACCTTTCAAGATCGGATTCGCCACTGTCCCTGTGACCGATGCATCAATCTTGAGCCTGACAGGCAAGGCGCGGATCAAATCTGGCGCATATTCCCGCACGAAACTCAGATCACTCTCAGGCATCTTGATGCTGAACTGGAGAGGACTATCATTCAGGGATTGAGGCTGCTTCACCAACGCAGCCACATCTAGCGGGATATCCCCTTCAATGGTGAGCGTTTTCAAAGGAGGTTGCACTAACGTTGTGAGTGTCTTGAGTTGTTTATTTCCCAGGGTCGTTTCAAAACGTAAGGTCGCAGGCTGGAAAGCCTTCGGACCTTGTGGCACCTTCACATTGGCCACCTCCACAAAGATTTTTCCCTGGGCTGTATCCAAACGTCCTGAAAGCTGAATGTCAGCATTCAAGATGCCTGCCGGAATATCGACTATACCAGCAGCGGCCAAGATTTCATCCACATGCAAATCTTTCGCTGTAATAGCTACCTTCATCGGCATTCCATCCACCACGTCTGGCTTCATTAAATCAAAGGGCGCAAAAAGCTCTCCATTCATCAGCAGCGTCTGATTTTGCCAAACTTTCAGTTCGGCCAACTGAGCTTGCTTATCATTGACGGTGCCATGCACCATCAGATGCCAGGGGCCGAGCGTGGCCTCCAGCTTTTTGAGATTGGCTTGAGTTCCTTCAAAGGTCGATTCCAGCTTTGCCGTGACCGCCTCAGG
>JAOZVT010000609.1 GCA_025869455.1 Prosthecobacter sp. | reverse complement strand
TTTAATCTCCCGCTGACCGGCTGCGTCCCATTACTTTACCCACGTCCAACGGGCGGCCAAACCCAAAAACGGTTTTTGGTGGAGGGGGGGGAGGCGGTGGCACCACCGACGGTGCGGCTGGAGAAGCTGGCTTTGCGGGTGTTTTTTCAGTGATTGACTGCGGTGTTTCGGCTGATTTGGCCGCTTTATCACCAGTGGATTTTTCCAGGGCTGGACGAGTAAAAACAAAGAAGATTATCGCACTGATGGCTAGTGCAATAACGACGATCACTACAGGCATAACCCCACCGTTTTGACGATGTAGAGAAACGCGGGGTGAAGGTAGTGGGAAAGTTTGACGCATGAGATTTGAACCTGGGACTCCGCAGCAGTTAAGATGCCACGCAGTACACCCTTCGTTCAAGATGGATTTTCAAACGATATTTATCGTGCCAATGTCTTTAAATTTCCATCTGCACCAGAGGGCCAATAGGCTCCTTGGCGAATCCAGCGTTTGATTAAGGAGACTTCGTCTGGGGTTAAGCTTTCTCCCACAGGAGGCATGGCCTGCACATTTGTGTGTGCGCTTTGTAGTCGGGTGAGTAAAGGGCTGACATCTGGCTGACCGGGTATGATAAAGCCACGCAAGGTGCCAGAACGCAGAGCCTCTCGGTGATTGGCTAAACTCATGCGGTCAGGCAGAGCTTCCTGATTGTGACAAGGGGCACATTTGGTTTCTAAAATGGGTTTGATGTGGCTCTTGAAGTCCACTTGGCCTGTTTGCGCTTGTTTTAGCGTGGCTTGGTCCAAGACGTTTTGACCCCTAGGGCGTGTCTCAGATTCAGTGGGGGTGCTGCTACCAGTCATGGTCAGCAATGTCATTCCAATCGTGAGCAAGAAAAAGCGACCGTTCATAGACTGCGGTCTATCACGGTCGCCTTCGGAGGTCAATGTTCAGTGACCCTTATGTTTGGGATAAGATGGGCTAGATTTGTTTAGCGCTGCCTGCGAGTGTCGCGGGAGGTGTCATCATCCCTGTTCTTGCTCTTTTGGGGTTGGCCACGCTGAGCTTCTTCAGAAGCACGTTTTTGAGCAGCTTCTTGGGCGGTTCGTTGTGCAGCTTCGCGTTGGCGATTGGCCATTTCCTGCTGCTGCCGGGCTGCGTTTTCACGAGCTTTTTCTAGCTTTTGGGTTTCGATCTGGCGACGCTGCATTTCGGCTGCTTCAGCTTGTTTGCGGGCTATTTCTTGCTGTTGGGCCATGGCGGCTTCACGGGCACGGCTCGTTTCTGCATCGCGCTGACGGCGGACCATCTCGGCCTGTTGTGCCGTTTGGGCATCGCGCGCTTTCATCGCTTCCGTTTGTTGGCGCCGCAGTTCGTCATTGCGCTGTTTTTGCTCCAAGATCTGCTTTTGCATGGCGGCTGCTTCGGCTTGCTTGCGGACTAAATCTTCTTGTTTGGCCTTCATCGCCTCGGCATCGCGCATGCGGCGCTTCATCTCCGTTTGTTGAGCTTCTTCGGCCTGCTTGGCTTTCGCTGCCTCCGCTTTTTGGCGTGACAGTTCCTGCGCCTGGTTCATTTGAGCTTTACGATTGCGGAGCATGTCCTCATCGCGCTGGCGACGATCCATCTCGGCTTTTTTCATGGATTCAGCGGCGGCTTCTCGGCTTTTGGCTGCTTCAGCTTCACGGCGGGCTAGTTCGGCTTTTTGGGCGGCTTCGTCATTGGTTCCTGGTCGCATCCCTGGACGCGGTGTATTGTCGGGGCGGCGATCACGATCACGATCAGCCATGCGGTCTGGTGTTGTGGCGGGGGTTCCTGGAAGCGGAATCCCTGGGCGTACTTCAGGGCGTGGGGTTGGCTCATGATCGCGGCCGGGAGTTTCTGGCAATTCATTCACCACGGTGGGTTTTGGTCCCTTGGCCTGACGGCTGACTGCATCACGAAGACTCTGGCGGCGATCAGACGGAACTTCACTCCAGGCATCGACGATGGCTGGACGGGCAATTTTAGTGGCAGCTTTAGGGCCTCGTGATGGACGATCTCCCCGTCCTGAGGGCAGCGGAGCGGCGATGAGCGGACGCACACCATCGCTGTCTGCTTTAACTAACTCAGGCCGCTCAAGAGTTTTAGCAACACGAACTGGGGCGACGGGAACTGGGCGGCCAATCCGTTTTTCCAGCCAGCGGCGATCTGGCCCACCGCGGTTCACATAGATGTTGGTCTGCTGCTGATTAATCTGAATGATGTTCGTCACATTCACTGTTTGCTGAAAGAAGCCTGTGATGTTGGAAAGTGAGAGGCAAACATTGACATAACTGCTGCGGCCAAAGTTGTTTGCCTCAATGAAGATGTAGCTGCTAGGGGACAATCCGTAGTTCACATCGCATTCGTAGCCGATGCTGGTGAATCCGTGGCGCCGGATGGGCGGCAGGGGAGCCCAGCCTACACAGTCATCTCCTGAGCGCCAAGAAACCCAGGCTGGTGCCCATTCACGTCCAGGGACCCAGACCCAGCCACGGCGGTTGATCTGAACCCAGCGGCCATAGTGGTAGGTAGCCCAGCCAAACGGCTCCGGTGTATCCCAGGCCCAACCATGATCACTCCACACCCAGCGGCCATCCACATAGGGACGCCAAGTGGAACGAGTGGCAAGATTTGGCTGCCAAGCATACCCATAACCTTCGACCTCTAACCACTGGCCGTATGGATTCAGTTCTTCATAAAACATGGAGTAATCCGCATTATCATCTTCCCAGGGCTGGTCGTTGTAGTTGGGGGCTTGTTGTGGGTAGGGAGTGGGGGTGGGCGTCGTTTGTACGGCGTCCAGCTGATCTCGCAATTCATCGCTCTTCTGGCGGGCGGCTTCGGCCTCCGCCATCAGCTTTTCGTTTTCCAACTGGATGGCATCCAGTTTGGCCTGCAATTCGGCATTTTCTTTGTCCTTGATGCTTTTTTCTAGATCCGCCAGTTGTTGCTGCAGTTCGGCACTCCTCGCCTGCATGTCGGCGGCTTGTTGTTCATAGGCGGCCTGGGTTTCTTCCAGTTTTTGCCGTGCTTCGTCAGCGGCGGCATTGTTGGGAGCTGATGGAGGCTCACAACTGACCAGTGCCATAGAAAGGAGAGCAAGGATGCTCGGGTAAATGATCGGTTTCATAAAATTGGATAGGCCCCGTATTGGACGAGTGTCTCGCTTTTCTTGTTCAGGGACAATGCCTATTTGTGCGAAAAGGGTGACTAAAAAGCTCCATTGGGTGGAAAAATGGAACTGCTAGGAGCTGGGCTTTCACATCTCTTGATGCAAAAGATAGAGTTAGATGCAAAAGCTCTGAATAGTCCTTCCTTCTGTACTCGTGAAACCTTGTGATATCCATTTTCCATCAGGCAGGGATGCGCCTGCTTTGCTGGCAATTTCGGGGGGGAGGGATTCGGTGGCGTTGTTGCATCTGATGGTTAGCGCGGGCTATTCGCATCTAGTTTTATGTCATCTTAATCACGGCCTGCGGGGGCGTGAATCCGGGCAGGATGCGGCTTTTGTGCGGCGATTGGCCAAGCGTTATGACTTGGTCTGCGAGATCGAGAAAGTCGATGTCCAGGCTGTTGCCAAAGCGGAGCGTATCTCCACGGAGTTGGCGGCGAGGAATGTGAGGTATGAGTTTCTTTACCGCATGGCTAAGAAGCACGGAGCCAATCATGTTTACCTGGCCCACCATGCCGATGATCAGGCGGAAACTATTTTGGCCAATCTCTGCCGAGGCACAGGGATTGGCGGTCTGAAGGGGATGCTGGCTGAAACGGCGACTCAGCCCATTTTAGGCAGGCCCCTACTGCAGATCCAGCGCACGGAGATTGACGCCTATATTGAGGCACAGCAGTTGAGTTATCGGGAAGACTCTAGCAATGAGAGTTTGGTGCATCGCCGCAATCGCTTGCGCCATGAAGTGCTGCCACTTTTGAATCAAGTCTATGATCGGGATGTGGCCCCGATCATCGCGCGTCTGGGGCGACAAGCAGGTCGCGATGATGACTGCCTGTGGCAACAGGCCTTAGCTTTCATTCAAGATGCAGCAGCCATTGCCCAAGATGGCAGTTTGCTTTTGTCTAAGCAGATTCGTTCCCTGCATCCAGCCGTGCTTTCTCGGATTTTGAGCCACTGGCTAGGTGGGCTGCTGAAAGTGCCGGGAATCGAATCTGAGCTTCTGGATTCTGCCATGGCGATGCTCCAGCCAGGAGGCCCAGCCAAGATCAACCTCCCAGGGAATCGCCACCTGCGCCGGAAGGCTGGGAGATTGTGGGTGGTTGGTTAATGGGGGATGGTTCAAGTTGGTAACTGCAGAATTTTGGAAGCATCTTGCCAGAGGGCTGTCCTGCGCCAAACTGAGACCTCACATGCCCACTCGTCGTCTTCGCACTTCTCCTTCTCGCAAAACCTCTCCGGCTGCTTCTAGCGGTGCGGCCGATCTTTCTGTTCCGACTCTAACGGCGGAGGTTCGTACATTAGACAATGGGCTGGATGTGATCGTGCGGGAAGATCATGAGCATCCTCTGGTCAGCGTGCAGATATGGGTGAAGGCTGGAAGTCTGCATGAGGAGAAATGGACAGGAGCGGGTTTGGCTCATTGCGTGGAGCACATGCTTTTTAAGGGAACTTGGAAGCGGACTCCTTCGCAGATTTCTCAGGGTATCCAGGAGCTGGGAGGTTATGTGAATGCCTACACCACTTTCAATCGCACGGTGTATTGGATCGATGGTTTGGCGGATAATACCGAGGGATATTTGGACATTCTAGCAGACATGGTGAGGCATTCAAAAATTGATGCCGGTGAACTGCAAAAGGAGCAAGACGTGATCCGTCGTGAGATGGCGATGGACAATGATGACGCGGGTTCTGTGGTGCAGCATCTTGTGCAGAGCACGGCTTTCCGCAGTCACCCGCTGAAGCACCCGATTATTGGTCATCGCGCAGTGTTTGATCAAGTGACGCGGGATGATGTGGCGGGTTTCGTGAATCGTCACTATGTGCCTAACAATTGTTTTGTCGTCATTGCCGGGGCGGTGAACGCGGAGGAATGTTTTGCCTTGGCACAACGTTTGTTAGGGGATTGGGAGCGTAAACCCTATGAGCCGATTTTGCTGCCTGAAGAGGCACCTCAGCGTGGACGGCGTGAAGGCAGAAAAAACTTCGTGACTGAGCTGACTCGTGTGGCTTTGGGCTGGCAGATTCCTGGTGAAGGGCATGATGATAAGGCGGCGCTGGATGTGCTGGCGTTCTTGCTTGGTTCAGGTCGCAGTTCGAGGCTTTACCAGGAATTGCGCGAGAAGCGCGGGGTTGCGCATTGGGTCTGGGCTGGGGCTTGGGGGGCTCAGGAATGCGGGTTGTTTAATATAGAGGCGGAGTGTGATCCGAAGGAGGTGGATGCCTGCCAGAAAGGGATGCTGGAGGTCCTGGAAAAGATGAAGTCTAAAGCGCCAACAGCGGCTGAACTAGCTAAGGCAGTACGGGCCACGATTGGTGGACAGGTGCGAACGCTGGCAACGACAAAGGGGCAGGCGGCATCCTTGGCCAGCAGTTGGCTGATGGCGGGTTCTTTGGATCAGTCGCAGTATTACCTGGCCCGAATCCGTGCTCTGACACCTGCGATCATTCGTGAGGTGGCTCAGCGTTATTTGATCCCTGCATCTAGCAGTGTGGCGATTGTGGGTCCCGATGTGGAGAAAGTCTCCAGCTCGACTCATGGTGCTAAAACGAAAGGTGATTTGCAGCGTTTTGTCCTGCCCAACTGCCTCACGGTTTTGATTGGTGAAAACCCAAGGCTACCGCTGGTTTCCATTCGTGCCAGCTTCTTAGCCGGGGTGCCTGCGGAGACGGATGCCAATGCTGGTGCTACGCAGGTTTCTGCAGCTCTGATGCTCAAGGGTACCAAAAATCGGAGCGCGGTGGAGATCGCGGCTGAATTGGAAAATCTTGGCGGTTCTTTGCAATGCACGGCAGACGCTCATCGTTATTTGTTAGGCGCTGATGTGATGCGTGGGGATGAGGGGCGCGGACTGGACCTGATTGCCGACTTGATTCAAAATGCGACGTTACCTGCGGATCAACTGAAGGAGGTTCAGAAGCGCCAAATCGCCTCGATTCAGGAGGAGAAGGAAGATCCACTGACAGTGGCACTTCGTTATGCGCGGAAGGAAGTCTTCGCGGGTACTCCCTTTGCACGCACGGCCTTGGGGACCGAAAAGTCGGTCAAAGCGCTGAAGGTGGAAACCTGCCGCGCTCTGCTGAATCGCTCGTTGGTTGGTGCGAATGGAGTCATTTCCATTCATGGAGATGTGAAGGTGGCTACGGTGCGCAAGCAGATCGAAAAAGCACTGGGCAAGCTGAAAAAAGGAACTCGCCATTACGAAGCGAAGGAGCCTTATCCTGTGACAAAAGAGGTCAAACCTAAGCTGCATGAGCTGCATTTGGATAAGGAACAAGCGATCATTGTCATCGGATTCCGCACGGTCGAATTGCATCATGAAGACAGTCAGGCGCTTTCGTTGATTGATGAAGCCTGTAGCGATATGGGGAGCCGACTGTTTAACCGCATTCGCGAAGAACTGGGCTTGGCCTACTATGTCGGCGCGCAGCATTTCTCAGCGCTTGGGGCTGGGGCCTTCTATTTTTATGTGGGCACGGATCCTGAAAAAGCTTCTTTGGCGCAGCAGGAGATGCTGACGCAAATCGCCGATCTGGTGAAAAATGGCCTGACCAAGGATGAAATCCAACGGGCAAAAACCACGTGGCGCTCAGGCTGGCTGCGGGCTCAGCAGGGCAATGCGAGTCTGGCCGATGCCTATGGCTGGAATGAGCTTAACGGTCAAGGATACGAGTATTTCCGCCAGTTGCCTGACAAGGTGGAAGCGCTGACGGATAAGGATATCCGACGCGTGGCAAAGACCTACTTTGCGAAAGCGCAGGCCCACATTGTGACGGTGATGCCTGAGTCGAAGGACTGATGCTGCGGTGCTCGGGTGGGTTCAGAGGTCAAGAATGGTAGGATCAGCCTGGATTCGTGAGAATTGAGTTCGTGACGGCAAGTCTTGACCTTTGAACCCTGCCTGGAGAATACTGAATACTTAACCCGATTTTTTGTCCAACTTGACGCATGGCTGCTCCTAATCGTACACCGCCAGAAATCCGTGACCACGAGACGTTGCGTCTCATTGGTCATGGAGCCTATGGTGAGGTGTGGATGGCACGGTCTGTCACTGGTGCGTTACGCGCTGTGAAAGTGGTCTGGCGGGAGGATTATGATCAGGCGGATGCTTTTGAGCGCGAGTTCGAAGCGATCAAACGTTACGAACCTATTTCCCGTCGCCATTCAGGGCTAGTGCCCATTTTGCAAGTGGGGCGCAGTGATGAGCAGGGTTTCTATTATTACGTCATGGAGTTGGCGGATGACTTGGAACGTGGGCGCGATATCCAGCCTGAGACTTACAAGTCGCATACTTTGGGTCTGCAAATGCGCCGTGAGAAACGCATCTTGGCAGAGAGATGTCTGAAGATCGGGTCGAATGTCGCTGAGGGGTTACACTTCCTGCATCAAAACAAATTGATTCACCGGGACGTGAAACCCTCCAATCTCATCTTCATTGATGGAGATTGTCGTTTGGCCGATATCGGATTGGTGGCCTTGCTGGGCCAACGGAGCTTTGTGGGGACAGAGGGTTTCGTGGCTCCTGAAGGGCCGGGTTCCCCTGAGTCAGATATCTTTTCGTTAGGCATGGTGCTTTATGAGGCCAGCACAGGGAAGGATCGGTTAGACTTTCCTGACATCCCATCCTGTTCAGAGAGCGGGGAAAAACTGGATGTTTGGCAGCGCTTACATCGTGTCATTTGTACGGCCTGCGCACCGAGGGCGAAAGACCGTTATACCAGTGCTCATGAGATGGGCCTGGATCTGCGGGGACAGCCTCTGCCGTCACGTCGTCTAGTTTGGTACTGGGGTGCTGCGGCGGTGACGGTGCTAAGTCTGGCTGTCGGTTTTGGCATGTGGTTAGCGCAGCGGAATGATAATCGAGCCTTGCTAGAAGTGCAGAAAAGCCTGCCGATGTTGACCATCAAAACGGAACCTGCAGGGGCCGATGTTTTTGCTGGAGAAGATAAGTTAGGCGTGACGCCTTTGGCCCTAAATCCTGAGGAAGGTGTGCCGGTGATTTACCAGCTTCGTTTGCCAGGACACAAGCAATTGGAGATTGAGCACATCGCCAGCCGTGGCCGACCTGCGGAGTATGATCTGAAGATGGAAGCTACGCGGCTGCCGCAGCCCGGAGAGCGCTGGACGAATAGTTTAGGCATTGCCTTCAAGCCCGCGCAGAGCGGTCACATCAGTGTCCAGCCTATTGAGATCAAATACTTCAAGCGATTCCTAGAGGCCACCGGGCGTTCCTTTGAAGGCAAGGTGGTGCGTGCCTCTCTGGCGGATACGGGCAAGGATGCGGCCTACTTTGTGGTGGTGCCGATAGGTGATGCGGAGGCGTTTCGTTTTTGGATGACGGATACAGATCGTGCAGCGGGTGCTTTGAGCCAGGAGCATCATTATGAGGTGGAACCCTTTTACTACGTGGATAGCGGCAACAGCGGCAATGAAGACATGCCGGAGGAGCGTGACACGGATGTGACGAGTGAGGAAAAAGACTGGCAGGCCTTTCACCTGCGAGTGGAACGCCAGACCTACGGCAGTGCAATCATTCGCACCACGCCAGAAAAAGTTCGTGTCTTTCAGCATGATGAGTTCTTGGGCTACACGCCACTGGAGCTTCCGCGCGTGCGCAGTGGACCTGTGGAGTTCGAACTCCGTGAGGAAGGGTTTTCAGATGTGGTTCTGGAAGGGGAGGTGAAATCCGGTGCCTTGCTGGAACTCTTTTCCGATATGCAGACACGGCAGGCGGTGACTTTTGGTCGTGAGTGGAAGGCCAACGGATTAGGCCTGCGCTTTGTTCCCCTGGGTGACGTGATGATTGCGGCCGTGGAAACTCGCCGTCGGGATTACCTGGAGTTTGTCAAAGCCACGAATGCGCTCCGCCCTGGCAATGGCGATAACGATGGACGTGGCGGCACCCAACCGATCGTGGGAGTGGACCGCGATGAAGCGCGAGCATTCTGCGCTTGGCTGACCGAGCGAGAACGCAACGCGGGACTCATTGGAGCCAAGGATCGATATCGTCTGCCGACTGATGAGGAGTGGAGCCGTGCCGTCGGGTTGCCACTGGAGCGCGGTAACACACC
>JAOZVT010000608.1 GCA_025869455.1 Prosthecobacter sp. | reverse complement strand
ATGATGCAGGCCGTGCGTGGCGTGGTGCATGAAAACCTGTCTCCTGATCAGGCTTACGATCTGTACAACGATCTCAAAGCACGCGGAACCAAGTAAGCCCACCCCAATCACAAAGCCGCCGCGATTTTCCCCAAACGCGGCGGCTTTTTTTTACGCCCACCATGTCAGCTCACGCCGAAAGTTTCCGCCTCAATACCCGAGGCAAAGGCACCTACGAAATCACCGAGGCCTGCCAGCGCGCCATCCAAAACAGCGGCATCCACACAGGCACCGCCACCATCTTCGTCCAGCACACCAGTTGCTCCCTGGTCATCTACGAAAATGCAGATCCCTCCGCACGGACAGACCTGCACAGCATTTTCGATCATCTCGTTCCTGAAGACACCCCCTACTTCGTCCACACCCATGAAGGACCAGACGACATGCCCAGTCACCTGCGCATGGCCCTCACCCGCACCAGCGAAGTCATTCCCGTCATGAACGGTCGCTTAGCGCTCGGCACCTGGCAGGGAATCTTCCTCTTTGAGCACCGCCGCGCTCCGCACACACGCAGCATCGTCATCAGCGTCGTCGGAGATAAAAAGTAGCCCACCTGGGTCTAACCTAAAACTTGTTAGACCTCAACCTAACCAAATCAACCGTGCTTACGGTTGAAACTGGAGACCACCCGCTGCGTCTCGCGCTTCACGGCCTTCTCCTTCATGTCCTCGCGTTGGTCACCCTTATCCTTACCTTTGCCCACGCCGATCTCGATTTTGAATCGGGATTCCTTCCAGTAAGCACTCAGCACCGGCAGGGCTAAGCCCTTCTGCTGCGTATGGGCAGACAGCTTTAAAATCTCCCGCTTATGCAAAAGCAGCCGCCGCGTGCGGCGTGGCTCATGCTGGCTAAAGCTGGCTTTCTCATAGATCTGCACGTCCATGTTGTAGAGCCAGACCTGCCCGCGTTCCACACGGGCAAAGGCATCGCTGATGTTCAGCTTGCCTAGGCGGATGGATTTCACCTCCGTTCCCCGGAGTTCCACGCCTGCCTCATAACGCTCCAGGATATGAAAATCCCGGAGTGCTTTTCGGTTGGTAGCAATTTCGTCGGACATGTGCCCTTAGCGTCCTCAGTAATCCGACGACAGCAAGCCTTACGCTTCCGCCTTGACGTGCGGTTCCATCTTGATCTTCCCCTGGATGATTTCCAGAAGTGCCACATCAGCTTCGCGCATGCCTGGGCGGCGATCCACCAGCGGTGCATGGCCAGACGTCAGTTGTTTCACGCGCTTCGAGACCATATTGATCAGAAGCGGCGTCTCTTTGACGATGAGGGCGGCTTGTTCGACGAGTTCGGCTTTCATCAATGTTTGCAGGGTTGTCCCTTCCAATGGGCGGAAGGGGGAGGCTGACAGTAGGGGGTGTTTGCCGTCTGGCAAGGGGGATTTTCATCCCGCCCAAGGCCACGAGGACGGATTTCCCCTCCTCACCCCTAAATTTGGGCACCTAGACAGCGGCATGAAAAAGGCAGCGGAACTTCCATTCCGCTGCCCGGTCAAAGAAATACCCGCTTAGCTCAGGAGCGTACGCAGCTCTTCCAGAGCCTGCTTCGTACGCTTGATCCCCTCGATCTCCGTGTGCTTGGTGCCTTCATATTCTATGCCAATGTAGCCACGGTAGCCTGCCTTCACCACGATCCCGATCAGGCGTTCATAGTCCAGGCTGATTTCGCGCCCTTCACGGCGGTCTTCGGTGTAAAACTTGCCTGCTCCCGTGTACCAGTCGTAGGCCTTCGCGCTCAACGCCTTCTTCACCCAGGGCATGAATTCACGCACGCCTTTGTAGGGATTGTAAAGTTCCCCCTTGTTACGGTCCGTGTAAAAATTGCCCAGATCCGGCAGGATGCCCACGCGCGGATGATCCGCCAGCTTCATCACCCCTGTCAGCCACAGACCATTGCTGGACAGGCCACCGTGATTTTCCACCACGACAAAGAGACCGCGCTTGTCCGCCTCTTCACACAAAGCATGCAGTCCCGCAGCCGCATGCTGCATCTGCTCTTCGTAGCTCAGCTTTGGATCACTGGCCGCATTCACGCGGATGCTGTGGCAGCCCAGGTGGGCCGCTGCATCCAGCCATTTCAGGTGATTTTCCACCGTCTTCGCACGCTTCGCATCGTCCGTTTCACCCAGGTTCCCTTCACGGTCCACCATGATCAGCAGCCCCTTCACGCCTTCATCATCCTGGCGCTTCTTCATCTCATCCAGATAGGCCTTGTCCTGCGCCTTATCCGCAAACATCTGGTTCACATACTCCACACCATCTATCCCCACACTGCGGGCGATCTTGCAGAAATCCAGGTGTTCCACAGGGGCCGCACCTTCGCGCTTAAACATCCCTTTATTCAGAGACCACTCCGCCAGAGAGATCTTAAAAAGTGGCTCCGCATCCGCAGCACGCACCCCTGTGGCAGAGGCAGCAAAGGCGGCAGAAGCAATCTGGAGAAAACGGCGACGTGAGGGGGTACTGGAGGTCATAAGGATTTAGAAAGATCAGTTCAAACGATACATCCGCGTCTGGCAATCTCTTTCCGCCGCTCCCACCCCCATTCCTGATCTTTCTCCAGAATTCACCGCCACATGAAACCCCAGGCCGCCCAGCCGCGTTCCTCTCCGCGCATGAAAGCACTCTCCACCCTACTCGCCCTCGCCGCCCTCCTCAGCACCGCCACCGCCGGCACCCTGTATGAGATCCCGCTCAAAGACATCAATGGCCAAGACACCAGCCTGAAGCCCTACGAAGGCAAAGTCATGCTCATCGTCAATGTCGCCTCCAAGTGTGGGAACACCAAGCAGTACAAAGAGCTCCAGGCCCTGCACCAGGAATTCGAAAAAGACGGCCTCGCCATCCTCGGCTTTCCCTGCAACGACTTCGGCGGCCAGGAACCCGGCACCAACGAAGAGATCAAAGAATTCTGCTCCACCAAATACAACGTCAGCTTCCCCATCTTTGACAAACTCACCGTCAAAGGCCCCGAAAAACACCCCCTCTACCAGCAGCTCAGCGGCCCCCAATCCCCCTTCCCTGGCGACGTGAAATGGAACTTCGGCAAATTCCTCGTCGGTCGCGATGGCACCATCCTCGCCCGATTTGAGCCCAAGACCAAGCCCGACGACACCACCGTCCTCACCGCCATCAAAGACGCCCTCGCCAAAAAATAAAAAGTGATGTGGGCACTCTTGCCCGCAATCTTCCCAACAGCGGCGCAGCCGCCAAGATAATCCGCCCAAACACAAAAGGCCCAAAGTGATGCGGGCATTCACTTCGTGGCTGCGCACCTGCCCGCAATCCCCCCATCGCGGCGCAGCCGCCAAGACAAACCGCCCAAACGCAAAGGGGCCGCACATTCCTGTACGGCCCCTTTTTTTTCGCGGCATTTTCCGCGATGATCAAACCGTGTCAGCCCGCATCAATACGGCCGTGCACACACCACATAGCCAGATCCAGAAGACCGATACCACACATTCCGGTGCGTGTAATACGTCCCCCCACGATACACCACCCGGCGTGCCTCACGCGGCAGCACCACCACCCCGCCAGGACTCAGCGGACTCCGTGGATGCCTGTAGCGTCCATGACCATAGGCCGGGCGCGTCTCCGTCACCACCACCGTCCCACCCACACGCGGCGGCGGCGGAGCATACGCCCCATACGGCCCGCCCGCAGGCGTCACATAGCATGAAGTCAGCAGCGCCATCGGCAGCACCGCACACAGAACAAAAGAAGTTTTCATAGCATTGTTAGGTCAAGAATTTACCAGCCTCACCATTGAAGCTTCCCTTTTTTCGACGTCCACGCCACACTTTACATTCAAACTTCCCTTCACACACGTAGAAAGGGACGTCCCTTAGCTTTCGTTTGACCTCTTCCCCTCCCGCACCCTTTTTCCCACACACATCATGACCCCAGAAGAAGCCCAAGCCCAACTCGACCA
The DNA here is from genome assembly GCA_025869455.1 of Prosthecobacter sp. Classification (GTDB taxonomy): domain Bacteria; phylum Verrucomicrobiota; class Verrucomicrobiia; order Verrucomicrobiales; family Verrucomicrobiaceae; genus Prosthecobacter. The sequence goes on along the minus strand of JAOZVT010000608.1, from coordinate 5,307 downwards.
ACAAGTCCGCGACACCATCCAGTGGCACTTCAGCCCTGAAACCGGATGCCCCTTCTGGCTCGACTTCGCCCAAAAGAACTTCGACCCCCGTGGCGTCGTCAACACCTTCGCCGACCTCATCGCCAAGTTCGACCACTTCCAAGACGAATCCCTCCGCGACCTCCAGCCCGACGTCTGGGTGCCCGCCGCCTTCAAAGGCAAGCCCTACAACATCTTCGAAACTGGCGGCACCACCGGCATGCCCAAACAGCGCATCGGCTGGAACGACTACAAAACCGACTACGAAGAATTCAGCGGCAAAATCAGTGACGAACACTTCCCGCCCGGCGGTGCCTGGCTCATGGTCGGCCCAACTGGTCCCCGTCGCCTCCGCCTCGCCATCGAGCACCTGGCGAACTTCCGTGGCAGCTCCTGCTACTTCATCGACCTGGACCCACGCTTCGTCAAAAAACTCATTTCTAACAAACAGTTCGACGTCGCCCGTCAATACATGGACCACGTCGTGGATCAGGCCACCCTCATCCTCAAAAACCGCAAAGTCACCGGCCTCTTCACCACCCCAAAGCTGCTCGAAGCCCTCGCTGAAAAGATAGATCTCTACGCCGCAGGCATCCGCGGAGCCTTCGTCGGTGGCACCACCATGACCCCGCAGTACGTCCGCTTCATGATTGAAGAAGTGCTTGAGGGCCAGATCGGCTTTTACCCCACTTATGGGAACACCCTCATGGGCCTCGCCGCCAGCGTCCCCATCACCCCAGAAGACCAATTCTCCGTCACCTACTACGCCCCCCAGCCCCGCGCCGTCCTCCGCGTCGTCGATCCCAAAAACACCTCCCAAGTCGTCGATTACGACACCTGGGGCCGCGTCGAACTGACCACCCTCACCCAAGAATTCTTCATGCCCCGCTTCCTGGAGCGCGATGAAGCCATGCGCCGCCGCCCACGCGGTCAATACGCCTGGGACGGCGTCGCCGACGTCCGCCCCTTCGGAGCCATGGAAAAAACCATCGTCGAAGGCGTCTATTAAACAGGTAGGGACGCACTTCCCTCACCCCAATGGTAGGGACGCGCTGCGCCGCGTCCGACTTCAACCGCCTCCCAAGGAGAGGGACTAGCCTAGTCCCTCTTCCCCTCATGGTAGGGACGCGCTGCGCCGCGTCCGACTCTAACCGCCCCCGTGAGGAACGTGAACATTCGCTTCACCGCAGCCTTGTTCGCCTCAAAAAACGCACCCACGACCCATCAAAAGAGCAAGCCCCCGTCGTCTTGCGCTTTTTTATATATTATAAATTGTGCCCCAGAACGAAGTTTTGCTATATTACGCACCTAAGACACTAGCCAACTCCTGACTCCTACCAATAACTGGCTTTGTATAACACCCTTTAAGATCGGTCAGATGTGTGTCCTCGGAGACGATATAATCGGCGTTACCGTCAATTGCACAGAGCAGAAAAACCTCATCATCGGGATCAGCGGGAACAACGGGCGCAGACGTAGAAACAATGGTTACTTGGCTGAAAGCTCCCATAAGATAGGTGATCAACTTCAAGGTTCGCTCTTTGGGATGCCCCAAGTCCACAAGCTTCTCCAAGTATTCACCAACGATTTTTCCGCAGTAGAGTCCGGTGTGTGACTCAGCAACTCGGATCAAAACACGGCGACACAAGTTATTATCCGGTGTTGGAATTCCATGATCGATCCACCGAGTTCCGGCACCAACAACTTGGTTGGTATCCAATACCACGCGATAGTTTGGAGTCTCCATCGTTAATCAGCTCCCATTGTTTCTAACAGTTCCTTGAGAGCCCGGGCAAAGTCTGCCTGGGTCCACCCCAGCGACCGAAGCCGCCCAACTTCCCCCTTTGCCTGTGCCTGCAAGTCTGCTGCCACGGCCCGGATTCGGTCGTCCCTCACAGCGACGAGCTTTGCGAGGTCGTCGCCCAAGTGTTGCGGTTCTCGACAGACGAGAAAATCCCATTCGCCGAGCCGCCCCCAATGGTTCACCGCAGACACCCAGCGCTTAGCAGCCTGATGTTTCGCGTCTGTGTCCTCATGTTGCTTGCCTTTGATTTCTAACACCACATTCACCGAGTTGTGCAACCGGACAATGAAATCCGGCTCATACACATGCGGGTTACCGTAAAGCTCATAAGGGATGTTGAACTCCAGACGATCATTCCGCGCGTAGCAATAAACAATACCTTCCTTCGCTAGTTTTTCGAGCTGGAAGGTCGCTGCTTGTTCCCAAGAGTTCGTGTCGCACGCAACAAAGTTCAGGTGGCTTGCGCCCGTGATCTGAACCGGCTTCACAGTCTTGAAGCGAACACGCTCTGTACTGTCGATGGGGCGTGAGCGGTTCAATCGCGGCAAGAGAGGAGCCTCACCCTTGCCATCGTCCGGTGTGATCGCTGCGATGAGCAAACCAATGATTCTCTGCGCGTAAGTCTGCAACCCCAGCTCGCACGGATTTAGGCCATTCAACTCCACCCGGTTGCGAATGTAGCTCTGCACAATACGGAGCACCTGCGGGAACAGCGTGCTCCGGCTCTCGCGGCGCAGCCGTTCCTTGCCCGGATGCGCGGCATCGGTGAGCGCCCGCACGATCTCGCGTGTGATCTCAAACTCGATGGTCTGCGGATGAACCGAGTCGTAGTATTCCTGGCGGTCAACCAAATCGAAACCGAATCCACCGTGCGCGCTGGCGTGGCCAATCTGGTAGCCGACCTGCGGACGGACGAAGGCTGCGGTTGGTGTCGTCCACGGATCGAGCTTCGTGCGTTCAACTTTGCCAACATCCGCCGTCACCCGATTGCGCTTCAACGAGACAACATAGCCCTCAACCACCGGAAACCGAATCTCGAACGCTTTCCGTTCCGGCAGCGCCATGACTTCGTGTTTCGGGCGATCCTCAGGCGGAGCACCACCGCCCGGCTCTCGCCCTTTGAAAGGAATCAGTGAGAACGGCACGCCGAAGATGTCCACGTATTCTGCGGTAAGCAAGCCAGTCACTGGATCTGGCGTGTAATCCATCCGCCGCAAACCGCGTCCCACGACTTGCTCGCAAAGCAACTGACTGTGAAACGCCCGTAACCCGAGGATATGTGTCACGTTGTTCGCGTCCCATCCCTCACTGAGCATATTCACGCTTACCACGCAGCGAATGTGCTCACCTGCCTCCCCCACACGCCCCACAGTTGAGACAATCTTCCGCAGTTCTTCCGCCGCTTCCTTTTTCGTGGTATTCGGGTCTTCGCTCTCAGCGGCGGCGAGCAGCTTGGAGTCGATGCGTAACGTGACTTCCGCACCCTCACGGTTCCAAAGCTCGGGGAACCCGGAAAGCCCGGCACCGTAGTGCTTCTTCGCCTTCTCTTTTTTCTTCCGCCGCTTCGGCGATTCATCTTCGTCCTCATCTTCGTCCGCCACATCGGCCTCAATGAGTTCCTCGCCAGAAATCGCGCGGTAAAACTCTTTCGCTATGTCCGTGTTGTCGCAGACCACGATCATCACCGGCGGTGTTCGGTCCTGACCCGGTGCGGATGACGTGACTTGTTCGAGCTTCTGTTTCCATTCGCCCGCCAGTGTGAGCAAGGCATCCTCTGCCTTCCGATAAACCACCGCTGGTTTAGGTTTGCCTCCTGTGAGTTTTTCGCCGGACTTCAAATCGCGGGTGATGTGGTCCCACAGCTTGAAATACTTGGGATCAGGCCGACCCGTGTTGTCGATGGCAGGCAGACGCGGAATCTTCGTGATTCCGCTCTCAATGGCATCGACGAGTGAAAAGTCGCTGACGATCCAGGGAAACGGCGAACCTTCTGGGTAGCCGCTGCCGTGGAGGTAAAACGGCGTCGCAGACAGATCCACGCAGACACCGATGCCACAGGCAGCGTTAATCTTGTCGAGGCCGCTCACCCACACGGTTGCCTCTTCACGGTCGGCTCGTTCCTCGGCAGTCAGCGTGGTACCTTCGGGGACTGGCGCAGGCCGGTAGGCATGGTGGCCTTCATCGTTGAGCACCATCAGCGGTTCGTCATCCCAAAGGTCGCCTAAACGATTCCGTGCAAAGGCTTCGTTACTTTCCGGCCCCAGTTTCACGATAGGCGCACCACCCACATTCTGCACTTCAGCTTCAGGGGACAGCCAATGCCAGTTCGTCACCAGCACCTTGCCCTTGGTCAGTTCCGTGCGCAGGGTCGAGGGCACGATGTCGAACTTCTCATAATAGTTGTTCGGATCTCCGGGTCTTAGCACGTTCAGCCGTTCTTTGATCGTGAGATTCGGACATAGCACCAACGCACGCCTTGGAAATCGTGGATCACCCGGCTTGGTTCCGCGGTTGCAGAAAGCCCAGGCAATCAACATGGACATCACCACCGTCTTCCCGCTCCCTGTGGCCATCGTGCAGGCATAACGGTGGATAGCCTTCAGCCCAGCCTCGTTTGGAATGTCCGCCAGCTTGGGGTGCTGCGCCACCCGCGCCACCCATTCATCTGGACGCGGATTCCTGCCTTGGCAAAGCGTGTTAAAGTCCTCCAGGGTCAGCTTCGGCGTCCATCGCGGCGTCTTTCCCTGAGACAGGATCTCTCGCAGATAGATAATCGTCTCGACAGCCTCGACCTGACAAAAAAACAACCGCCTTCCACGATCCTCACGCCACCAATGTCGCAAAAGCTTCTTGGTCGTTTCACTGGCGCTCTCCCAGCCTGACGCCCGCCAGCGCCGCACATCATCTCGCAGCGCATTGACCAGCGGCAGGTCGTCCCGTTCCTCTTCGGCAAAGAGGTCTCGCTGCGCGCCTCCTGTCCGCTCAGACTTGAACCAATAGCTCGCTGGACGACGCCCAGGTGTCTTGGATGGGATACCTGTGCGCGTATCATAGAGCCAGTGCTGATCGGGCTCAATGTATGGAGAGCAGAGAATCGGGTTCTCGACCGGTTGGATTGGAATCGCTTCTTCAGGCATCGTGTTGCACTCTGTAATCTAATATTTATGATCTATCTGGCAGCCAAAGATGCAGTTCTTTATCTGGACATAGCAGTTCCAACCCGCGGATTCCATGTTGAACTAGGATCTTCAATCGCGCCTTTTGATAAAGCCCAATCCCTAAAACCGTCCGGGGCATTTTCGATTCCGTCTATGTTTGCATACTTGATTGATTCTATCCTGTCCCAGTTCTTAATGCCATACATTTGGGCACCTCGAAGATCGGCGCTCATAAAGAGAACTCCTTCCAAGTCAGCAGATGAAAGATTGGCCCCTTTCTAATCCGCGTATCCCAACCTTGCTCCATTCAACAGGCAGCCCTCTAAT
>JAOZVT010000607.1 GCA_025869455.1 Prosthecobacter sp. | reverse complement strand
CGGCCTGAGGAAATTTAGATAATTGGCGATATAGGTGTGTGTCCCCAGATATCCAAAGAATCCATCCCATTGATTTATATATAATTTTCTTATCTCTCCTTTGTACTCTCTAAATGATTACATTGAAGGGTTTGCACAATTATTAATTCATAAAATCTTAGGAGTGTTGGATTATAATACGTTATGTGAACTTTTGAGGGCATGATGGCAAAAACATCTGAGTTACTCGCAGGCGTGGGGTTTGTAGGAACCTGCCTCGTTACAGGGGCTCTTTCATTAGCGAGCCTTCCAGGGAGCTTATTTGGCCTTGGCATGCTTGGCGCCGGAATATTTGTGGCTGGTGGTGCAGGCGCTATCGCTGGTGCAACTATTGGAGGTGCCATAGACCTAGCGGCGGAGATGGCACGATCAACAAAAGATCCAAACAACAGCCCTTTCAATGTTCTAAAAAACGCTCTAGTGGGCGTCTTTAAACCCGGGCCCAAGGGAACTGAGCCGGAAACGGCAGCAGAAGCTGGCTCGTTAATGGGCTTGGGCTTGGGAGTTTTGGCGGGTTATGGTGCTGCAATCGTGGGCTTAGCGGTATGGGGGGCAGCTCTTGTGCCAGCTCTTTCTGCCGCTGCCCTTGTAGTATGCGGATGCGCGGTCACGGGGTCCGCTGTCGGATGGGGCGTGGGCAAATCGATTGATATAGTAAAGCAAGTCCTGCACTTAAATGATAAGAAAGAAAGTAATCAAGAATTACCTAAATTACAGGTGCAAAGTTTAGATCAGGACGGCCCCACCCCTTCAGTTCTTCATGAGAAAGGCGGGCTCAAAAATACATTTATCAATTCCGCTAAGCCGCCTGAAGAAACTATCGTTAGCGAGAAAAAAAATCAGCCCAAACCCCATTTTGGCGTACACCCATGATAAGTAAGTAACTACACCGCAACTACACTCCTTCAGATATCTGGGGACACACACCTATATTGAACGATTATCATTATTAATTTATACTCC
>JAOZVT010000606.1 GCA_025869455.1 Prosthecobacter sp. | reverse complement strand
ATGAACCTGCCGTTCTAGTCATTGGCACCGGCCCAGGTTCCTATACGGGCGTACGCATCGCTATCGCTGCGGCACAGGCGCTTGCCCTTTCACGCGGTTGGCCAGCTCTCGGTTGGTCATCCATCACCACTGCGCCTCTGGCAGACTACCACGTCATTGGGGATGCTAGACGCGGCATGTATTACCTCACCACAGTTACACAACGTTCGTTAGGCAACATTGAAATCGTGGATGCAGCTACCGCTCAGACCCGTGTAGAATCTGGCGAAGAGTGGTTCAGCTTCGATGCCAAAGCCCCGCTTTCCTTGCCTCAAGTTCAGCTCTGCCAGCCCAACGCCGTCACTCTTGCCAGCATCATCACTACGTTGTCTGATGATGAGATTCAAGCGCGCGCCGCCCAGCCTCTGGAACCTATCTATCTTCAAGAAGCCTTCATCACCACGGCCAAGAAGGCCGGGAAAAAGGTGCCTGTGCAAGGCTGAACATAGAAGTGCTGATACAATCACCAAATCACCTGAACGGGATATTGCTGTATCAAGGAGTCCGCTGAAATTAGCGCTGCTTTTTCCACTATTGCAGTCGCAATAATCAAGCGATCAAACGGATCACGATGAATAGACGGCAGATGACTCAATGCGTAGGTATGCTCAGGATAAACGCACAAGATATGAATGCTGCCTTTGGCCACATGTTCAGAAATCAAATCCTGAACGGGCAGTCGAAGGTCTAGTTTGCCTAATTGGACTTTGATCTGCATTTCCCAAATGCTGGCAACGCTCAAATAGCGCTCATGAAGAGGATCACTTAAAATAGCCTGGACTTGTGGGGCTCAACTTAGCCCTGTCTTGGTCCGCCCAAATAAAAATTTGAGTATCAAGCAGCAGATTCATCTTCTTCCACCCCCAACCAATATGAATCAGGAAGAGGATCATTAAAATCGTCAGCCATGGAAATCAAACCTGAGTGCAAGCCAAAAGCAAAGGGCTTGCGCTTCGACGTGTCTTCGACGGGAGCAATACTTACATTCACCATCCAACCATCAGGAAACGGCACATGATCGAGTTTTACTACCCCGCCCTGACTGACTTGGGCAATGGTCTGGTAAGGCTGATTCATTCCCTTATACTAATAGAACTCCGTCACCTGACAAGCCTCTCGTCGAGTCATAAAATCGGGATGTCTATGACACTTGGCTAAAAAACCTTGTCCAATTCCCTGCTCTGCCTGACTCTTTTATTCCCATGAACCGCCGCCATTTTCTCACCACCGCCCTCGCAGCAGCTCTGTCACCCATCGCCGCGCAGACTGGCCGGGCTCCACGAATCATCCTGCGCTCCTCCTGGCAGACGGTCAATATTGGCGACATCGCCCATACCCCAGGTGTCCTCGCCTTACTCGAAAAACACCTGCCAGATGTCGAAGTCCGCCTGTGGCCTAGCAAGGTGGACAATGGTGTGGATGAAATGCTGATGAAGCGTTTCCCAAAACTCATCATCCTGAAAAGGGAAGACCTGAAGCAGGCCTTCGAAGAATGCGACTTTCTCCTCCATGGATCCGGCCCGTCCCTAGTCGCCCAAAATGACGTGGTGAAGTGGAGCGAAGCCACCAGCAAACCTTACGGCGTTTATGGTATTACCGTGGCAGCTCAAGGTTCCGCCTCCACGAAACCGTCTTCAGACAGCGCCATTGCCAAGACCATCAAGGTGCTCAGTGGAGCCCAGTTCGCTTTCTTCCGCGACAGCGTGTCGTTAGGCTTGGTCAAACAGCTTGGCTGTACCTGCCCCATCTTGGAGTTCGGTCCAGATGGAGCCTTCGCCACCGACTTACGCGATGATGAAAAGGCGCTCGCCTTCCTGAAAGAACACGGATTGGAAGAAGGCAAATTCCTCTGCTGCATTGGTCGCCTGCGCTTCACACCCTACTGGAAGATTAAGCCAGGCATGAAATTCGATGAGAAGAAACATGCCCGCAATGAGGCCATGAAGGAACACGATCTTGGCCCTCTTCGCCAAGCCATCATTGAAGTCGTGAAGCAGACAGACATGAAAGTTCTGCTTTGCCCCGAAGATGCCAGCCAGATGGAAGTGAACAAAGACAACTTCTACGACAAGCTTCCTGAAGACGTGAAGGCCAAGGTGGTCTGGCGGCCTAACTACTGGCTCACGGGCGAAGCAATCAGCACCTACGTGCGTAGCGCAGGCCTCTTTGGTGCAGAGATGCACAGCCCTATCATGTGCATTGGCAATGGCGTCCCCGCCATCGTCTGCCGCTGGACCGAACAAACCAGCAAAGGCCTCATGTGGCACGATATCGGACTGGATGAATGGCTGTTCAACATGGACGTCGAGTCCGAAATCCCTGGCATTGTTCCCGCCGTGCTCGCCATGGCTAAAGACCCCGCCGCCGCCAAGGCAAAAGCCGCTAAAGGACTAGCCGTCGTGCATGAGCGCCAACGTGCGACCATGGAGATCGTAGGCAAGAGCGCCGAAGCCGCCAAGGCTTGATTGATTGTCACGGCCTCACCTAACAAGACATCCGTCAAAGATTCACCAGCCCAGGAAGTGGACATTCACATCCACTTCCTGGTCACCGCCAGGAGCAAATGTTATCCTTCCAGGTTTTCGGATCACGGTCTGGACCTGCTGAATAAAGAATGACAGATCGACTCTCAGGTTCAGTCTTCATTGTCTCTGGGTTGAAGATAGACCCGTCATAGTCCGCATCGAAGATGGCATAGTACATCTCCCCCCAAGGATCAGTCAGCACCCACTCCCCATTATTATCCTGGTAGATACCATCTCTTTGCTCCAGAGCAGAAGGTAAGGATAAAAGTTCAATCTGCCGTGGATTTAGTGCATCGTATTGTGCTATTAAGGCAGCAATCCAAGTACCCTGAGTACGCACCTCCATATCCCTCTCTGGAATGGTAGAAGGAAAAGGAATCCTATTGTATTCCGTCCGGTAATGACCTGTGGCAACCTGGACATCTTTCATCTTTTCTTTGGTCGGGATCCGATGCACATCCTTCTTAAATACGAAATCTCGATACAGATACAAAAACAGTATCATCGCCGCCAGCAAACACTCCCCAACCAATAACCACGGAAACTTGCGTTTCGCAGTTGCAGCATGAATCGGCTGTTGATCAAACACAGGCCCAGAAGTTTCTTCACTCATACTTCCGTTTATAGCAAACCAATAACAGATGTCTAGTCGATTGATTAAACAAACGACTCATATACATAGAGGTCTCTAGATCAGAGGAGAAACTAACGTTTGTACAAAACCTCCGTTTCGTAACGATTGCTAGCTTGCTACTTCAACCCCAGTTCTGCCAAGATGATCCTCCCCATGCGTCTCAGCCTCCTTTTTTCCCTCATGCTCCTCATCGGTGAAGACTGGGCCAATGCTCAGCAAAAAACGGCCAACTACGACGAGTCCAAGATCGTCCCTTATACCTTGCCCGAATTGCTCGTCACCCGCGACGGTAAGAAGATCACCACAGCAGACGCCTGGACGAACACCCGACGCCCCGAAGTCCTGGCCCTCTTCAAAGAACATGTCTTCGGACGCACTCCGGGCAATTGGGGCAAAGTCAGCCTGGAAACACGCCAGGTAAAAAAAGATGCTCTCGGCGGCAAAGCTACCCGCAAGCTCATCCACATCTCCCTTCCAGAACATCCTTCCTGGGCTGGCATGGAAGTCATGATTTACATCCCGAACGGTTTGGGGCATCCCGCTCCCTGCTTTGTCGGCCCTAGCTTTGGCGGTAATCACGCAGTCAGCACCGAACCTGATGTCCCTCTTTCCACACGCTGGATGCGACCGAGCAAGGACAAAGGCATCGTGGACAATCACGCCACCGAAGCCAGTCGTGGCAATGAAAGCAGCCGTTGGCCGCTGGAGATGATTATGGATCAGGGTTTTGCCGTGGCCACTTACTACTATGGCGATATCGAACCCGACCACGCCGATGGCTGGAAGGACGGTCTGCGTGCAGCACTTAGCAAAGACGGAGCTAACACCGAATGGAAAAATGGTGAATGGGGTGCCATCGGTGCCTGGGCCTGGGGACTGAGCCGCATCGCTGATTATCTGGAAACTGACAGTGACATTGATGCTAAGAAACTGGCCGTCATTGGTCACTCACGCTTGGGCAAAACCTCCCTCTGGGCAGGTGCCCAAGATCAGCGTTTCGGCGTCGTCATTTCCAATGACTCTGGAGAAGGTGGCGCGGCCATCATGCGCCGAAACATCGGCGAAACCACAGCCATCATTACCAAAGCATTCCCTCATTGGTTCACCCCCACCTACGCCACCTATTCCAACAACGAGGCTGCTTGCCCGATTGACCATCACATGCTCATCGCCCTCGCGGCACCGCGGGCCATCTACATTGCCAGCGCCATCGAAGACCAATGGGCAGATCCGAAAGGCGAGTTCCTTTCCGGGCTCCATGCGGAACCCGTGTACGCCTTGTTTGGCAAAAAAGGTTATGGGGTGAAGGAGCAACCCGCCATTGATACACCCGTGGGGGATAGCATCGCCTACCACGTCCGCACCGGGAAGCATGATGTGACGGACTACGATTGGCAGCAGTATTTACGCTTCGCTAAGCGGCAGCTCGGGCAGTGAGCCCTCATCCGGTTTAGCCTCTAGCGACTCTTCCTGGACAATGATCGGGGCCACTTCTTCATGAGGTGGCTCCTCAGCCATCTCAGCAGGAACATTCCCCGCCTGCATGTCCGGCAGGGAGTCCACATACAGTTCCTCCACCTTCTGCCGCGCCCAGGGAGTTTTGCGCAAAAAGGTCAGGCTGGATTTGACACTCGGCTGCCAGTTAAAGCAGTTGATCTTGATCATTCTCCCCAGCATGTCCCATCCATAGTGAGCCTGGAGGTCCGTGACCATCTTTTCGAGGGTAATTCCGTGAAGGGGGTTTTTGGGGCCGGCTGCGTGCATTGCAGATAGGTGGATCATTTGGCGGCTGTGTCCAGCAGCTTGAGCAAATCCATTCAAACAGTGAGTGCGACAGGCTCCTGCCGAAAGTGCCGATTCAGGAGGTCATTCAGCGCCTGCATCTGCTCTTGAAGTAAAGCCACATCCTCCCCACTTTCCTCTACCACCTGCCGATATCGTTCTCCCAGAGGTTGCGAGACTTCGTCATTCCCTCGCTCTTTAAGCAACCTCTCCACAGCAGCGACCAAGTCACGCGCCTGGAGAATGACATCCAGAGCCTCAGCTTCCGTCACTTCTTCTCTGGTTAGACCCTGGATCTGCTGGCATTCAAACAAACGGCATCGTGTTGGTCGGTCCGCATAAATCGTGCACGTGCAGCCATTCAGGGCGCGACACGGCTGGTTAAAATACGGCTCACGTTTCTTCCGATTGATCTTCAACCCCAGAGTCTCCAACCTTTTCACAGAGTCCACCGCTTGCAGTCTCACGATGTGAAAAAGCACACCGTTGCAGCACATACCACAGGCCGTGCAGAGACGGGAGGCAGCAGCAGTGATGTCAGTGGCGGGCATGAGAATTGAGTCCGCACTCTTCCCCATTCAGCGACCAAATGAAATAAAAAGCCGAAGCGCATTCACGCTTCGGCTTTGAAAACAGAAATTAACTTTATTCGATCTTAGTGTTCGTAACCGGACTCGCCATGTTCGGCCAAGTCCAGGCCGATCTCTTCCACTTCCGTTGTGGGGCGAAGACCGATCACCATCTTCACAAGAAGGGTGATGACCACCGTCGCAGCAACACTCCAGACAATGGTCAAGCCAACTGCTTTAATCTGTTCCATCAGCAGACCATCCAGTAACGGCTCGATCCCCGGATTGGCTTCCTTGCTGGCGAAAACACCCGTCAAAATGGCTCCCAGAGTACCACCTACGCCGTGAATGCCAAAGGTATCCAGAGCGTCATCGTAGCCAAACATCTTCTTTAGATACGCCACCGCAAGGAACGGAACAATTCCCGCAAAAACACCCATGATGACAGCGCTGTTCGCCGTTACGAAACCCGCTCCTGGCGTGATCACCACCAGACCGGCCACAATGCCGGAGCAGAAACCGAGGACGGAAGGCTGACCACGAGTCACCCACTCCACCATGCCCCAAACAAAGCCTGCAACTCCAGCAGCCAAAGTTGTGGTCATGAAAGCATTCGCAGCAATACCATCCGCACCCAGAGCAGAACCGGCATTGAAACCATACCAGCCGACCCAAAGCATCCCTGTGCCTACGGCGCAAAGCACCATGCTGTGCGGAGCCATTTGCTCTTTGCCATAGCCTTTACGTTTGCCCAAAAGGATACAAAGAACCAAGGCACTCCAGCCCGAGGTCATGTGAACGACAGTTCCACCCGCAAAATCAATGGCCTTGATGCCAGCATCAGGATTCAAAGGACCGCACATGAAGCCCGTGCCTGCCCACACCATATGGGCAAAAGGAAAGTAAACAGCAAACATCCAAATGGTGACGAACACCAGCACGGAACTGAACTTCATACGCTCAGCCACAGCCCCTAGAATCAGAGCAGGCGTAATGATCGCAAAGCTGAGCTGGAACATAGCCCACACCGCGTCGGAGATCCAATAGTAGCCAGCCCCTGAAGCATAAGGAGATACGCCATTCAGAAACATCATGCTCAAGTCACCAATGAAGGCATTGCCTGCACCAAAGGAGAGACTGTAACCACAGGCCCACCAAAGAATGGTCACCAGACCTGCAATCCCCATGCACTGAGCGATCACAGAAAGGATGTTCTTTTTACGAACGAGACCACCGTAGAAAAGTGCCAGACCTGGAAGGGTCATGAAAATCACCAAAGCAGTGCTGACCATCTGCCAAGCATTGTGACCAGGACCAGGGCCGGAGATATTGGACTTCCATTGAGTATTCCCATCCTCCCCAGGCTTGCCATTGGTGATGTATTTTTCCAAATCCGTGATCCGCTGAGGATCCGTAGGTGCGGCTAATTCAGCAGAAGCTGTGGCAGCGGGGACTTCAGGAGAAGCCGTTTCCTGAGCCGAAACATGGCCCAAGGAGAGGAGTGTGGTGACGACGAGACCGCACGCGAACGTGCGCCAAGGATGGTTGACCGCAAACATGGTTGGATGAGTTGGATGGTTGTAGGATCCTGAGCATTATGGTTGGCTCCGAATTACCCCGAAACAGGGAAGCATAAATCATGCCAACCCACCCACAAAAGCACAAATTAGGGAATAAATTCCTACATGTCTGCGACGATACCTCAACTCCTTCATCCAACCCAAGTCCGCAGAGCAAGTAACGGATAATTGCAAATCATGGGGCCCAATACGGCTCCAACTCCGGCTTAAATGTCAGCTCCCAAATTCTGCAACCAATGTTGGAGGAAGAATCTTTTCTCGGTTGGTAAAAACGTATCCGCCTTTCCAAGAATAGGCCGCAAGGAGGTGGACATCTGCAAGGTCACGATGATGAAGATCATCAACCAAGTTTTCAGGTAACCCGCCGATTGCATGCCCAAACTACGCGCTGACTGGAGCAACAAGCGTGAACCGAAGAACAGGCCGATCACCCAAAAAATCAGGGCTAGAAACCCCATGAAGGCCAGCGAATCAGTCGAAGAACTGAACACCCAAATCACAGGTGCAAATCCCAACAACAACAGTCCAGCCAACGCCACCGCTGACAGCATGACAGCGGCAATCTGGCTAAGCCGCGCCTCCAGACCATCCAGAGCACTGAAGATGTAAAGACTGGGCAAACAAATCAAAACTGCCACCGCAATCCCCAAGGTGACCTTCAGTGGAGCCGCCCATAATTGCGTACCCCCGGAAAAACTACCAAGCAGCAATCCAAAGACGCTGAAGGAAATCAAGGCACTCAAAAGCAAACGCATAGGCACACGCAACTGTCCCTCGCGGCACTCATGCAGGATTCGGCCTGGGTATTTCAGCAGGTGCTCAATCACACTCAACAAGGTGATTGGACCGACCATCGGCTCGATTTTCATAGAACCTGCCATCGGCAGAGGAGGAGGTGTGGGTGTATTTTCGGTATTCATGGCGAAAGGGTTTTCAGATCAATTCTCGGAGTTGCGTTATGACCCAGCGTGCAAACATCAGCAGGAGCAGACACAAAAGAAGGATCACCACCGAGCTGAAAAACTGCCTTCCAAAACCCGCAGGTATTGAGGCTAGAGTAAGTCGCCAGATGGATTCATAAAAGCTGCCGTCAAAGGGATCAGGACGCAGAAATTGAATGGGCAGATCTGGATTCCCAAAGAAGGGACGCAAATTATACGAGAGCTGCGCCCCCACAAAAAGATTACCCGCCAGCCAAGCGATGAGCGTCCGCCAGCCAGCGGACACACTGCCTGAAAAAGCCTGAATCAGATGAAGCAACTTGTGGTTAGCCACGATCCCCGCAAAAGCGATGATGACAGTGTGAGTTAAAAGAATGGTCCGATACCATACCTCCGCGCCCTCCTCACCAGGTCCTGGCGCATCCAGCACCATGCCAATAGCAATGGGGCTTAACGAGCCCACAATCAGGCCAAAAATAGCGAAGCTCATAAGACAGGCCAGCAAGGTCTGCCGGAAAGACATGCCTGAGCCTAACAATAAGCCCAACATGCCATTAATAAGCCCATTCACCAGCAGTGTCAGAAAGATCAAGGTGGGCATCTTGATTGCCACAAACAGCCCCTGCATCGGTGCACGCCAAAGGCCAATGGCAAAACCGTAAGCGGCCCCACCCACAACGATTCCAAACAGCAGCGGCATCAGTGATTTCCAACTGGAAGGCTCCCGCAGCCAATCCGCCAGAACACCCGGCTCTCCCCGAACCAGGATCTTTAATTTTTGGCGAATGTGATAGGCTGACCGCATAACTTTGTGATGCAAAGTTATTAGCTTTGCATCACAAAGCGTCAAGAGTTGATTTAGCATTTTTCTTTTTAAACGAAATCAGGGATCTCAAAAACCAGTCCTCAAGCCGCGCTGTCATCTGACGAATTCGTTGCACGAAGCCACCTGCCAAATGGCCAACTTCCGGCTTTCTATTGAGTTCATGCTAGCGCGCACGAAACCCAAGACCCACCTGACCCACCGGGCACACGATGTCATCTTCAACCGGGTCCATGGAGGCAATCTGGTTTACAACACTTGCTGGGAAGATCCACGGTTAGACCGCCAAATGCTCGACCTCCAGCCGGACAGTCGTGTGGTCATGATCACCAGTGCCGGGTGCAATGCCTTGGACTATCTACTGGATGCCCCCGCTGAGATTCACGCGGTGGATATGAATCCCCGTCAAAATGCTCT
>JAOZVT010000605.1 GCA_025869455.1 Prosthecobacter sp. | reverse complement strand
CAGAATGCTAACCTCAATGTGGGCGGCAAGGTGGTAGAAGAAAACGGAGCCGAGTTTGTGCTGCGTGGCATTGGCTTGGTCACCAGTCCCGAGGATCTGGAACTGGTCACCGTGAAGGCCATGGAAGGCACGCCCATCTACCTGAAAGACATCGCCACGGTACAAATTGGGGGTGATTTCCGCCGAGGTGCTCTCGACCTCAATGGCCACGAGGCCGTGGGTGGAACGGTGATCATGAGAACGGGAGAAAATGCCAAGGCGGTCATTGAGCGCATCAAAGAAAAGATCGCCCAAATCTCGTCCAGTCTGCCGCCCGGCATCACCATCAAACCCTTCTATGATCGCAGCGAACTGATTGACAACACCATCGACACATTGAAGCACGCGCTGCTGGAAGAATTCATTCTGGTCACCCTCGCTCACATCATTTTCCTTTGGCATTTCCGCAGCATCCTCATCGTCACCCTGCCCTTGCCAATTTCTATTTTGATCTCCTTCCTGTTGATGAAGGAATTTGGGATCACCAGCAACATCATGTCGCTCACCGGCATCGCCATTGCCATTGGTGTACTTGTGGACGCAGCCATTGTGGTCACTGAAAATGTGATTCGACATTGCGAGGAGGCAGAGGAGAAAAAAGGCACACGCTTAACGCCTCAAGAAACTTTGAATGTCACCCTCACGGCCTGCATTCAGGTGGGGCGTCCGATCTTCTTTGCCATGGCCATCATCATCCTTGCTTTCGTGCCCGTATTTGCCCTGACGGGACAGGAAGGAAAGCTCTTCCACCCCCTGGCCTTCACGAAGACCTTTGCCATGATCGGCTCCACTCTTCTGGCCGTCACCGTTGTCCCAGTGTTATGCTCTTTGTTAGTCCGAGGTCCTTTTCATTCTGAAGAAAAGAATATCGTGATGAAGTTCCTGCTGCGTCTGTATGAACCGACGCTGAATTGGGCTCTGAGTCATCGCAAGACCGTCCTCACCACAGCCGTGCTCATCTTGTCTTTCGCTCTACTGGAAGCATTTGGATTGCCACGTTCCACGGTGAAACAAATTCGCGATGCGGGCTATCCTCGACTGGCAGAAACCGTCACGGGTTTTGGCAAAGAATTCATGCCTCCGCTCAATGAAGGAAGCCTGCTTTACATGCCCGTACTGTTGCCTAAAACAGGCCTCAAAGAAATCCAGCGTGTGATGTCCTGGCAGGACAAAGTCATCTCTGAAACGCCTGAAGTCGCTTCGGTAGCCGGGAAGTTAGGCCGCTTTGAAACGGCCACGGATCCGGCTCCGACTGAGATGCTGGAAACCACCATCATGCTCAAACCTGAGTACATTCCCAATGGACGCTTCAGCGTCAAACGGAACCCCGACTGGCGTGAGGGCATGACCATTGAAAAGCTCAAAGCCGAGCTCACGGAAAAGATGAAGCAGGTGCCGGGATATGTTCCCGCCTTTCTGCAACCCATCGAAAACCGTATCCTCATGCTTTACACTGGCATCCGTGCGCAAGTCGGCGTCAAGATCTACGGCGATGATCTCAATGCGATCCAGCAAAAGGCTTTTGAAGTGGAGAAACTCATCAATTCCATTGAAGGCTCCGCTGGCGTTTCTGCCTCACGAGTACAGGGCAAACCTTACCTCAATATCCAGGTAGATCGCGAGGCCATGGCCCGCTATGGACTCAGCGCCAAAGACGTGTTGGATGCCGTAGAAGTCTCCATTGGCGGCAAGAATATCAGCACCACCATCGAAGGCAGACAGAGGTTTCCTATTCAAATCCGAGTGCAGCGAACTGAGCGTGACGACATCGAAAAACTCAGTCGTATCCTCGTATCTGCCCGCAGCGGGATGAACAGTGCCGACCCAACCTCGGCCATGAACGCCGCAGGCAAGACGCCCGTCACCTATATCCCCCTGGGCATGGTTGCTAAAATCACTCGTGACATTGGGGCCAATGAAATCGCCTCCGAAAACGGTCGCCTACGTTCCTTCGTCCAAACCAACGTGCAGGATCGTGACCTCGGCGGCTTCGTGCAAGAGGTGGAGCAAAAACTAGGAACGATCGATTGGCAAGGCATGACCTGGAAGATGACCGGAGACTACGAGAACCAACGTCGGTTTGTGGACACCATGGTGATCGTTTTCCCAATTGTATTGCTCATCATCTTTGTACTGCTTTACATCGTCTATAACAGCGCCTTGGAAGCCGCCCACGTCATGCTTGCCGTCCCCTTCGCGCTCAGCGGCGGCGTCCTATTGCAAAAACTGTTAGGCTACAACTTCAATGGAGCCGTTTGGGTAGGCTACATCGCCCTCTTCGGCACCGCCGTTCAGACGGGCGTGGTCATGGTGGTGTATCTGGAAGAAACCGTGAAGGATCGCATGGCCAAACTGGGCAAAGCTTTCAGTTATGAAGACCTTGTCCAGGCCGTGAAGGACGGTGCACGCCTCCGCCTCCGCCCCAAGGTCATGACCGTGGCCACCATCGTCGCCTCGTTGCTCCCCATCATGTGGAGCCATCGGCAGGGTGCGGAAGTCATGAAGCCTCTCGCCACCCCCGTCATCGGGGGCATGATCTCCAGCCTCCTGCATATCCTCATCGTCACGCCCGTCATCTTCTTGTGGCTGCGCGGGCGTGAATTCAAGAAAGGTTCCCTGCACGATTCACTGGGACAAAACCCTGAAACATGAATTTTCCAGGCGGCTTTGCCGTCTCGAATAAGAAGACAAACACCCAAGAACAAATCCATACTTATGAAACTTACCCTCGCCCTTCTCTCCAGTCTCCTCCTCGGTGCTAGCGCCATCAGCGCTGCAGATACGGGATTGCCAGCCGATTACCCCTTGAAAACCTGTCCTGTCTCCGGTGAAGAACTCGGTGGCATGGGCAAACCTGTCAAAGTGACCCACGAAGGCACCGACGTGTACCTTTGCTGCAAATCCTGCATCAAGGACTTCAACAAGGAACCTGCGAAGTTCACTGAAAAAGTGAAGGAAGCAGCCCCCAAGAAACCTTGATCATAAAAGCATGGATGCACTTCCAGTCAGATAGGAAGTGCATCCTACCTTGCCCAAAATGTGGTCAAACCTTGTCCGCCGCCTATTGAAGGCACCTAAAGATTGTGTTAGGTGATTCCCACCTTTCTCTCTTCCATTCCCCAATGAAATACCCCGTTTTCACCTTTGCTCTCACTCTGCTATTCGCGCTAGCTTCCGCGTCTGCCACGGAGGTGATCCCAGCGCCTTACCCCAAGGCCCCCGAACCTGTCGAATCCATCCTGCAGCTTCAAATTTTCTTAGACACCCAGCTCTTTGGGCCAGGAAAAGTGGACGGACGCCCAGGCGAGTTCACAACCAAAGCACTCAAGCGCTATCAACGCTCTCAGGGTCTCCCTGAAACTGAACTAGAAACACACAGCCTGGATCTTTCGAGCGTTTCACAGAACTACACGACCTACACCATTCGCCAAGAAGACCTCAAATTCGTCGGCGATTTGCCAAGTCAACCTTCCGCGCAGAGCAAGAAAAAGTATCTGCCTTATGACTCCCTTTTGGAATTTCTGACCGAGCGCTTCCACTGCTCCCCTGATCTGCTGGAGTTTATCAATCAGCCCATGAAGATGAGTGCCCTGAAGGTGGGAGATGTGGTCAAAGTCCCGAATGTCCAACCCTTCCTCATTGAAGAACTGACCCAGATCGGCAGCCTCCCTGAAGTTCCTGAATACCTGACCCGAGTCATCAAGATCGACACCAAGGAAAAGCTACTCGGATTGTACGAGGGCGAGAAAATGCTCGCCAGCCTCCCCATCACTCCAGGAAGTGGCTATTTAGCGACACCTCCTGGCACATGGCGCATCGTCGGCATTGCCCAATTACCCACTTTCCGTTGGGACAAAAGCGTACTCGAATACGGCGTACGCAGCAGTGACTACTACGAGCTCCCCATCGGCCCCAATAACCCTGTCGGCGTCATGTGGATCGGCCTCAACAAACCAGGCATTGGTGTCCATGGCACCAATTCACCCCAGTCCATCGGTCGCAGTTCCAGCCACGGCTGCATGCGCACCGCCAACTGGGATGTCGTCCGCCTAACCAAACAGATCACCAAAGGCATGACCGTCATCATCGAAGGTCCGCCCCCTATCCCCCGCCCTGTCTATGTGAAGGCAGAGGCCGAGCCTGAAGAGATCCTTCCTGCCGAGATCCCAGAACCCAAGAAAAAATTCAAGTGGTTCTGGAAAAGGTAAATCACGCCTAACTAAAAATCATTCATGAAATATCTCCTCCTCACCTTTGCTCTAGGCCTCACACTCGCTGCTTGCAACAAAACAGCCGCCATGAAAGAGACACCAGCAACGAACTATCCTCTCACCACCTGCGTGGTATCAGGCGAGAAACTTGGAAGCATGGGAGACCCCTTCATTTTTAACCATGAAGGCACTGAGGTCCGGCTCTGCTGCAAATCCTGCAAAGAAGATTTCGATGCTGAACCTGCCAAATTCATGGCCAAGCTCAAGTAGCGCCCAGATCAGGCACAATCACAATCCAGGCAGCCGTGCGTCGCGCAGCTACGGCAGACACGTTCCACCTGCTCACGCAAGCGACGCCGTGCACGCGACAGCCGCACATTAAGTGTGTTCACACGCTCGTTCGTCGCTGTGGCCATTGCCGTTGCCGACTCACCTTCCAGATCAATGCGTCGCAAGAGTTCCGCATCTCCCGGAGACATCTCCGGCAGCAATTTCATCACGCATTGGCAGATGTTTTTTTCATCTTCCTTTTCTGGAGATTCAGGCAGCTCATGAAACAGCTTTTCCAGAGCCACTTCACGGGTATTGCTACGCCGATGCGCATCAATGATGGCATTCCTCAAAATGCGGTAAAACCAAGTCACGACTCCTTCTGCGTCTTCAGGGACTTTGTCCGCACGCAGTGCTTTTAGCAGGCATTCCTGAACAAGATCGGCAGCCAGCTCTGGATCCCCTGTGCGTGATCGGACAAAGCCGATGAAAGCATCCATGTTTTGCAAAAGTGGATCAGTGAGCATGAAGCGGGACGTTATGTCTAATATACGCACAGACTTGGACACAATCTCCATGTAACATGTTTTCACCTCGTGCGTGGGCACAGATGAAGGGCCACTCCGGCTCATCTTAACTTCTTACCCTCCCTTTTATGAATTCAGATTCACCTAACCACGACGAAAAGCCTTCCTGCTGCCATTCGGTACCGAAGCCTGTCAAGAAAAGCTGCTGTCAGCACGATCATGCCGATCATGACAAGCCTGTGGATCCACCAGCTACCGCCAAGTACTTCTGTCCCATGTGCCCTGGGGTGGAGTCAGACAAACCGGGTGCCTGCCCCAAGTGCGGCATGGCTCTGGAGCGCAACCCTGCCTGGAAGGCCACCAAGAAAACCATCTACACCTGCCCCATGCATCCCGAGGTCCAGCAGGACCATCCCGGCAACTGCCCTAAATGCGGCATGGCCTTGGAACCGATGACCGCCACGGAGGCCGATGATGATGACGATAATGCCGAGCTAAACGACATGACCCGTCGTTTCAAATGGAGTGCCCTAATGACCTTACCCGTCTTTATCACCGCGATGGCTCACCTTGTTCCTGCATGGCGACATGCTGAGTGGGCCAATGGCGACGCGACACGCTGGATGCAATTTGCCCTCACCACTCCTGTGGTGCTATGGGCTGGATGGCCTTTTTTTGTCAGAGCTTGGCAGTCGCTCATGCATCGCAGCATGAACATGTTCACCTTGATCGCTATGGGTGTCGGCTCGGCTTACCTTTTTAGCGTGGTTGCCATGTTGGCCCCGGCTCTTTTCCCAGAATCCCTCATGGATGCGCATTCCAAGGTGCCCGTGTATTTTGAAGCATCTTCCGTCATCATTGTATTGGTCTTGTTAGGCCAAGTCCTGGAACTGCGCGCACGTCAACGCACGGGCAGCGCCATTCAGGAATTGCTAGGTCTGCAACCCAAGACAGCACGACTGGTGACGCCCGATGGAGACGTGGATGTCTCTCTGGATGATGTCACGGTAGGCCAGCGACTGCGCGTCCGCCCGGGTGAAAAGATCCCGGTAGATGGAGTCGTCACGGAAGGCAGTAGCCTCGTAGATGAAGCCATGCTCACGGGTGAACCCGATCCTGTTGAGAAAAAGAAGGATGACAAAGTCACTGGCGGCACGCTAAATCAGCATGGCAGCCTCGTCATTCAAGCAGAGCGCGTAGGCGCTGACACCATGCTAGCCCAGATCGTCAACCTCGTCGGACAAGCGCAGCGCAGCCGTGCCCCCATCCAAGGACTGGCCGACAAAGTCGCAGCTTGGTTTGTGCCAACGGTTCTCGTTGCTTCCGTGATCACGTTTGTCCTCTGGCTCTGGCTGGGACCCGAACCCTCTCTCGCTTACGCCATCGCCAATGCGGTTGCCGTTTTGATCATCGCCTGTCCCTGCGCCCTTGGGTTAGCCACCCCCATGAGCATCATGGTCGGCATAGGTCGTGGGGCCAAAATGGGCGTGCTTATTCGTCAGGCTGAGGCCATCGAAAAACTAGCCACCCTAAACACCTTGGCTGTGGATAAGACTGGCACGCTCACCCTGGGACGGCCGGAAGTGACCGAGATACTTCTTTTGCCAGACCTTTCGTTAGACGCTGACGAAGCCTTGAAGCTCGCAGCCTCACTCGAACGTCAAAGCGAGCACCCTCTGGCCTATGCCATCACACAAGCAGCCGAGAAAAAGAAGATCACTCTGCCTGATGTCTCAGACTTTCAAGCCACCCCCGCTGGTGGAGTGGTGGGCAAGGTTTCCGGTCGGCAAATCGTCATAGGGAAGGCAGACTTTCTTCGGGATCAAGGGATCGAAAAATTGGACGCGCTGAAGAGCCTCGCTCAACCTCACCAATCCGAAGGTAAATCAGCTATCTTCCTCGCTGTCGATGGTCAGGCCACCGCCGTCATCGTGGTGAATGATCCCATCAAATCCACCACACCAGAAGCCCTCGCGAAGTTAGAAGAACTCGGCATCTCCGTGGTCATGCTCACCGGGGACAATGAAAACACGGCCAAACACATCGCCGCGACCTTGGGGATCAAACGCTTTCACGCAGGTGTCACCCCGCAGGAAAAGCATACGTTCATCTCCGAGATGAAGAAGCCCGGTGCCGTGGTTGGCATGGCGGGGGATGGCATCAATGATGCCCCTGCTTTAGCCGAAGCCGATGTGGGCATCGCCATGGGCACTGGCACCGATATCGCCATGGAAACCGCCCCGGTAACACTAGTCAAAGGCGACTTACGTGGCATCGTCCACGCCATTCAGCTTGGCCGCGCCATGATGCGCAACATCCGGCAGAACCTTCTGTTTGCCTTTCTCTACAACGCCCTCGGCATACCTCTGGCCGCAGGTGTACTTTATCCTTGGTTCGGCTGGTTACTCAGTCCCATGATCGCCGGAGCAGCCATGAGCCTTAGCTCCGTTTCAGTGATTGGTAATGCCCTCCGATTAAGGAACTTCAAAACGAAATAATTTTTCTATCTTCGGTTATTCTTCCTAGCTTCAGGTTCCAAATGGCCAAAAAATCAATTGGTTTTCGCGATTGCATTCCTAGAATTTTTTAGTCAAAATCATTCGCGATGATCAAGAAACTAATCCCTCTTTTCCTTATCCTTGGCTTGATGTCAGTAAATGCTGGGGACGCTGTCGAGTATATCAACAAGCTCACTGAAAATCGCAATGGCATCCCCATTACGCTCAAGGGCACAGAGAGTATACAAACTGAAGACACCTTTAAGCCACCAGTTGAAATCACTCTAGTCGCAAAAACGGACTCCACGAATCTCAGGATGGGCTATGCCGCGTCCCAAGTCATCTTCAATTGGGAAAGACAAGCACATGAACTCCGCATTGATGGCGGTCCCGCCGATGGGAAACATAAAATCGGCGCGGGCTTAATCCCTACCAACAAGTACGTCACGATTCGCTGGGTCGTCACCCCAAAGAAGCAATCCATCTATGTGGATGATAAGCTCCGTTACGAACATGAAGGAGACTACTCCACCCTCAATAATCCAGTGACGGTTTTCTCAAACAAATCCAAAGTTTCGATCAAATCGATTCTCGTGAAAAAGCTGCAAGAGTGATTAGAAATCTGCATTCTCATGCAGACCCTCTGCCCGGATTCCCTTGCGCACGATGCATTGGCGTAGTTGAGCTCCTGAGGCAATCGTCGCCTCAGGCCAAACGATGCAGTCTTCCAGCACAGCGCCTGCTTCCACCACCGCGCCAGCGCCAATCACATTGAGACCACGCAAGCTCGCTTCGGGTGAAACACTGGCCTCACAATGGATGGCAGGTGCTGGGGCGGTGCCCAACTGATGCAAAGCCTGATGCGCCTCCAGGTAGGCCGCGCGACTGCCCAGATCCCACCAGTGGCCATCGTCAATAACCACGGCCCCTAGCTTGGCTCCTTCTTGAATCATGCGCAGGAAGATAGGAATCACGGACTCCACTTTCCCAGGTGTCAGCCATTCATGGATCTCCGGTTGGCAGGCATAGATGCCCGTGAAGAGATAAGATCCCTCTTGCCCTGTGCCTAACTTATTGCGGATGTCTGTGACTCGGCCTGTCTTTTCATCGTAGGCGATGTGCAAGGCTGGCCCCATACTGCGTAGCGCCAGAGTCACCAGATTTCCCTGCGCCTCATGTTCATCCAGCAAAGCCTGCAAAGGCAGGTCCGTCAGGATGTCCCCATTATAAACAATGAACGCTTCCTCATTCAGCAGATCCCGCACATTGGCAATGCCACCTGCCGTTTCTAGCCGCTCAGGGCTTTCATTTCGAAAAGCAATGGGGGCACCGGCATGAGTCCCCTCAGGAAAAGCCGCCGCATAGGCTTCAGGGATGTGATGCGTGTTCACCACAAAATCCTTCACCCCTGCTGCCATGAGATGATCAAAGGCATAAGTGATGAGGGGCTGATGGAAAACTGGAATGAGCGGCTTGGGCAGTTGGGCCGTGAGGGGCCTCAACCGCTGACCCAGGCCAGCACCGAGAACGAAAGCTTTTTGCACGCAAGTGGCTGTATGCGGGAGGGCAGCGGGTGCAAATAAAGATCTGCACTCATTTGATATATTCACGCCTCACTGTGGCAAATCGCCGCAGGAGATGGACAAACCGTGCCAGAGCAGCACCTTAAGTGACCTCATGAAACCTCCAGCCCATGCTCACGCTCATGACCACCAGCCTGCCTGGAAGCGCTGGATGGGCCTCAGCGAAGTGTGGGTGCGTGGTGATTTGTCCTCCCAGCTCC
>JAOZVT010000604.1 GCA_025869455.1 Prosthecobacter sp. | reverse complement strand
CGCTACCGAATGGCCACGTTCAGGGCTCTCTCTTCCCGTGGGTTAAAACCCACGGCTACGGATCATATGTCACTTCGCGACACCACACCTTTTTATCAGAGCTTCCTTTGAATCCCCGCTGCGTCGCTAAAACCAGCCAAGCCTCTCGAACAAACTAACGCTTGAAACGATGACCGCACTTTCAACACTTCCAAACTCGAGCTCTCCAGGCTTCTCTTCCGAACAACAACGCTACCTCGAAGGGTTCTTCGCCGGAGTCGCTGCTGGTGGCATCAGCTTCGGAGATCTCTCTTCGGCCCCCACAGCTCAGACCGCGCTCCATGAAGGTCCGTCCTTGGATGACCTCACCAAAGAAGAACGCATCAAACGTGAACTGCATCCCTTTGACGCCATCGAACAACTCGTCATGGACGCGCGGTGGAATGCCAAGCCTGAACCAGAATCCGTCTTTCGCTACAAATGGAACGGTCTCTTTTGGCTCAACCCGGTGAAGGATGGTTACATGTGCCGCCTCCGCATCCCCGGTGGCGTGGTGAAGAGTTACCAGCTCCGCGAACTGGCCTCCATAGCCAGTGACCTAACCACAGGTTATATCCAAATCACCACACGGAATAATTTTCAGATCCGCCTTATAGAGCCCAAGAACTGCCCCGAGGTACTGCGTCGCATTCAATCCTGTGGCCTGCATTCCAAAGGAGCCGGAGCGGATAACATCCGTAACATCACCATGAATCCTTGTGCGGGTTATGATCCACATGAGTTGATCGACGTCCGCCCCTTGGTGAATGAGTTAGCCACTCTCATCATCGCTTCAAAGGAGTTCTATGATCTGCCACGCAAATTCAATATCGCCTATGATGGCGGCGGTTTGATCAGCGCCGTTGAAGACACCAACGACATCGGGGCCAGTGCTGTGCGAATTAATGAAAACAGCGAAGGCATCGAGCCTGGCGTCTATTTCCGCATCGCTCTTGGCGGAGTCACCGGACATCAGACCTTTGCCAGCGACTGGGGTGTCATCGTGAAGCCTGAGCAACTCAATGATGTCATGGTGGCCCTGCTGCGTGTCTTCATCAAACATGGTGACCGCACCAATCGGAAGAAAGCCCGCTTCAAATACGTCGTCGAAGGCATGGGCTTGGACGGCGTGTTAAGCGAAACCGAAAAACTACTCCCCTACAAACTGACCCGTTTGGCTCCAGCCTCAGGCATCCAGGAAACGCGCAGTTTCTCTCAGCAAGGTCACTCACATGTGGGCATCTATCCGCAGAAACAAGAAGGACTCGTTTACATCGGTGCCAGTGTTCCCGTGGGACAACTCACCGCAAAGCAGCTCGAACGCATTGCCGATCTGGCCGAAAGCTACGGCTCAGGTGAAGTCCGTCTCACCGTTTGGCAAAACCTGATCATCCCCAATGTCAAAGCCGCCTACGCAGCCACTCTGGCCAAATCACTGCGGAAACTAGGATTCCCATGTGAGCAGTCTAACCTCAAAAGTGGCTTCGTTGCCTGCACCGGAAACCGCTATTGCAAATTCGCCGCCACAGATACCAAAGGCCACGCCATCGCCATGATGGAGTATTTGGATAAACGGGTAAAGCTGGACAAACCGGTCAACATTCACTTCACCGGCTGCGCACACAGTTGCGCTCAACATTTCATGGGAGACATCGGGCTGCTGGGCACCAAAGTGAAATCAGAATCAGGTGAAGGTTACCACATCACTGTCGGCGGTGGGTTTGGTGAAAATCGTAAAATCGGCCGCCAGATATTCAGTGGGGTGCCTATCGAATCACTCGGCACCACACTGGAAACCATGCTGAAAGGCTTCCAACTGAAACGCGAAACCGAAGAGTCCTTTTATAGCTTTTGCAACCGACACACGGTTGGCCAACTCCAGGAAATCTTCTGTGAAGTTTAAGGCCTAACTTCTTATGCTTTTCGACATCGAAAAATCAGTCACAGGCGGCACTCCACCGACTTCTGATTTGGCATCTCCGCCGTCCAACATGCTCGATGCCTTGTTTCTCGAAAACATTCTCGAAGAACAACAAAACCTCCGCACGCCCGTCACGCTCTTCTCAGAAGCCTATGAGTCAGCCTCTCCCGCCAAGCGGTTCTCTCATCTCATTCCGCTGAGCAAACCACAAGCCGGAGAGCAGTATTCCTTTGAGGTGAATCTGGATGCCTGCACCGGATGCAAAGCCTGTGTAGCAGCCTGCCATTCCTTGAATGGACTGGATGAAGACGAAAGCTGGCGCGACATAGGATTGCTCGTCGGCACTTTAAAGAAACCTTATCTTCAAACGGTCACCACCGCCTGTCATCACTGCGCAGACCCAGCCTGCATGAATGGCTGCCCCGTCCTGGCCTACGACAAAGATCCCGTCACGGGCATCGTGCGACATCTGGATGATCAATGCATCGGTTGCAGTTACTGCATCCTCAAATGTCCGTATGACGTGCCCAAGTTTAACCTCAAGCGTGGCATTGTGCGCAAGTGCGACATGTGCCAAGGGCGCTTAGCAGAAGGTGAAGCTCCCGCCTGTGTTCAGGCCTGCCCGAATGAAGCCATCAAGATCGTCGCCGTCAAAGTCAGCGACCTACCATCACGCGGGCGGATGATGGTCGGTGCTTTTGACAGCAGTTACACACGCCCCACCACACGTTATACCAGCAGCAGAGAGATCCCCACGCATGCCCATCCGGCGGACGAAGGCAGCCTGACACTGGATCACGCCCACACGCCCTTATCTTGGATGCTGGTGATGACACAAATGGGCGCGGGAGCTTTTGTCGCAGGAGCCGTGGCTCTTTGGCTGAATGTGCTGACACTTAAAGAAGCCGGCATCACAGGAGCCGTGGCATTTTTCCTCAGTGTCATTGGCATTCACCTCAGTGTCTTGCATTTGGGCCAACCACTGAAAGCTTGGCGTGCCTTCATGGGCTGGCGGAAATCCTGGCTTTCGCGTGAAATCTTAGCGTTCGGAGCCTTCGCAGGTGCAGGGGCATCCGTGCTTGCCGCTTGGTGGTGGGGAGATCTTATGCTCATGAAACTAGCGTTTACGGGTACCGCCCTCATGGGTGTATTGGCCGTCACGACATCCATCATGGTGTATGTGGACACCCGGCGTCCCTACTGGTCTCTAAAGCTCACCACGGCAAAGTTCATCGGCAGCATGTTGCTACTAGGCACAGGTTTAGTCAGCGTCATTTGGAGTTGGCTGGAGGTTCCCTTCCTCTTCACCACGCTCACTTCCACATTGCTCCTCTTGTGGGGAAGCACCATTTATGAATTGAACCAAAATGAGCAGGCTCTGGAGGATGGAGATAGCCCGTGGCATAAATCTGCACGCATCCTAAACAGCCTCCTTTCCAAACAACTCTTGACGCGTCGGTATCTACTTGTGGTGGCTGGATTCATCATCCCCCTGCTCATCTGCGGAGGCATTCATCCGGCCGCTCTCTTGACGCTTTCCATGCTGCTCATGTTTGTCAGTCAGTTGATTGAGCGCCTCTATTTCTTCACCGCCGCCGCAGGCCCTAAAATGCCGGGAAACTGAACCATGATCACCTTCCCTGCTCCCACCTTTCGTGAATGGTCTGGTCCGCTGACGGAAGATCTCGTCCGTGACCCAGCAAAGTTTGGATTGGGGCAGATCCCTCGTCGCCTTCAGCCCAATGGCACCGCCAAATCCATCTGTGGATTTTGCTCCACAGGCTGTGGGCTAACGCTGCATCTGAAAGACGGAGTCGCCATCAATGCCACCCCGGACCCTGACTACCCTGTCAATAAAGGCACCGCCTGTCCCAAAGGTTGGGAAGCCCTCACGCCACTAGACGCAGCCGACCGCGCCAAAACGCCGAAGCTGAACGGAGAACCTACCGATTGGGCCACCGCCATGCAGATCTTTTGTGATCGCATGAAAAGTGTCATGGCCGAGCATGGACCTGAATCGGCTGCTTACATCAGCACCGGACAGATCATGTCTGAAGAGATGGGTTTCCTCGGGGCCTTGGCCAAATTTGGCATGGGCATGATCCATGGAGATGGCAATACCCGCCAGTGCATGGCCACCGCCGTGACAGCTTACAAAGAGAGCTTCGGCTTTGACGCCCCGCCCTTCACCTATGCGGACTTTGAGGAAAGCGATGTCCTCGTTTTCATCGGTGCCAATCCCTGCATCGCCCACCCCATCATGTGGCAGCGCGTTCTGCGTAACAAACGCCAGCCACAGATCATTGTCGTAGATCCACGGACGACTGAGACAGCCATGGCCGCTACCCAGCACTACGCCATCCAGCCAAAGAGTGACCTCACCCTACTCTACGGCCTTGCCTACTTACTCATTCGCGATGGTGCGGTGGACACCACCTTTGTGGAGGAACACACATCTGGTTACGCCGAATTCGCCGAGTTTGTACAAAGCTACCCGCCGGAGCAGGTCGCCAGCATCACAGGCTTAACCGTCACGCAGTTGCAAACCTTTGCCGATAGCATCCGCATAGGCACGCCAAGAGTTTCCTTTTGGTGGACCATGGGCGTGAATCAAAGCCACCAAGCCACACGCACCGCCCAGGCCATCATCAACCTAGCGCTCATGACGGGCAACATTGGCAAATCAGGTACCGGAGCCAATTCGATCACAGGCCAGTGCAATGCCATGGGCTCACGCCTGTTTTCAAACACCACAAATCTCATCGGCGGACATGATTTCAAGAACCCCGCTCATCGGGAAAAAGTGGCCGAAGCCATCGGCTTCCCCGTCGAGAGCATCCCAGATCAACCCAGCCTGGCCTATGATCAGATTTTAGAAGGCGTGGAGTCGGGTAAAATCAAGGCGCTCTGGATCATCGCCACCAATCCCAGCCACTCATGGATTAACCAAAAACGTTTCAACGACCTGCTCAACAAATTGGATTTCCTAGTGGTACAGGACATGTATGACACCACAGAGACCGCACAGCGCGCGCATCTCTTCCTACCCGCTGCCGCTTGGGGAGAAAAGGAAGGCACCTTCATCAATTCCGAACGGCGGCTTGGAGTCAGTAGGCAGGTGCGTCGTGCGCCGGGTCAGGCCCTGAGTGACTTTCGTATCTTTCGCCTTATTGCTCATGCCTGGGGTTTAGCGGATCAATTCGCCGAATGGACCTCTCCAGAAGCGGTCTTTCAGATTTTAAAACGCTGCACTCAAGATCAACCCTGTGACATCACAGGCATTGAAGACTATGCCATGCTGCAAAAAAGCGGCGGCATCCAGTGGCCGCTCAAGAAGGCCCATGCTACCGATTTCCAGACTGAGCGACGCCTCTTTTCTGACGCCCAATTTTTCACGCCAGATCAGCGTGCACGTTTCATTTTTGATCCGCCAGAATCCCCCACAGAACTGCCCGATGATGATTACCCCCTAATATTAATCACAGGTCGCGGCACCAGCGCTCAATGGCACACCGAAACACGTACGGCCAAATCCGAAGTCTTAAAAAAACTAGCGCCCTCTGAAGTCTATTTAGAGATCCATCCTGAAGATGCCTCCGCTCAAAAGATCCGCGATGGAGACCGCGTCACCATCCAGTCACGCCGTGCATCCATGACTCTGAAAGCCCGGATATCTCCAGGAGTATCCCCAGGTCAGGTCTTTTTACCTATGCATGATAAGCGGGTCAACCAACTCACCCATTGGTCAGTGGACCCACATAGCCGACAGCCCAGTTACAAGCACTGCGCGGTGAAAGTGGTCTTAAAGTTGGATTGAACCAAACATTCACACCTCCGCCCTTGCCCCAGTAGAAGAAATGAGGCACAGACAGGTACTGTGAATCTTTCTCTATCCAGTCTTCAAGCTGCCATCTGGGGGCAATTTGTCGGCGATGCGGCCTCTCTAGGCACGCATTGGATTTATGATCTTGATGACATGGCCCGCAAATTTCCTGGGGGCATTCATGGATTCGAAACGCCCAAACCTGGGCACTACCACGAAGGAAAAAAATCAGGCGATCAGACTCATTACGGAGATGCAGCCTTGCTCCTCTTGGAATCGCTTGCCGCTTGTGGGGGACAGTTTCGTGAGAACGATTTCGGCATGCGTTTTGAAAGCTATTTCAATAGCCCCAACTGCAAAAGCTACCGTGACCACGCCACACGCGAAACCCTGGAACATCTGCAAAAGCAGCCAGGCAATTTCCAAAACGGAGCGGGTGACGATCAGCTCGCAACGGTCAGTCGCCTCGCCCCAGTCGTCGTCGCTTATCAAAAGGATGAATTTCCCACGATGGTAGATGCCATCCGCCGACTCACCCTGGTGACTCAGAATCACGGCACTGCGGTCGCTTGTGCCACCGCACATGCCGTCCTGCTACGCACACTTCTCACGGGTGCCTCTTTTCCGGATGCCTTTGAACTGACTCGCAAATCTCGCGATGTCAGTTGTGACGGGTCCGACTATTTTGAATTCGCCTACATGCTGCGTGAATTGGATGTAGAAACGGCCACCGGGAGGTTTGGCCAGAGCTGCCCCTTGCCACAAAGTTTCCCCTCCGCCTTGCATGCAGCTTGGCGTCATCATGATTCTTTTGAAACAGCCGTGCTCAGCACCATCCGTGCAGGTGGGGACAACGCAGGCCGCGCCAGCATGATCGGATCATGGCTAGGTGCTATTCATGGCCTTGAGGGCATTCCTTCCGCTTGGTTAGAAAAGCTCACCGCGCGTGAACGGATCACCAAAGCCATGGAGCAACTCTTTACGCACCTGGAAGACTAAGCCCAGATTCCGCTATTTAGCCGATGGTCGTGATCAATCGCTAAGTTCGGACTAAAAGTCGGGTTGACGCACGCCCGCATGCATTCGAGTCTCAGCGCCCTATGCGCTTTGCCATCTGCAACGAGACGTACCCGAATTGGCCCTTTGAAAAAGTGTGTGAAGATGCCGCTGCGGCAGGTTATCACGCCCTGGAATTGGCCCCCTTTACCCTGAAGTCAGATCCCCGCGATCTCACGGAGGCGGATGCCCTCCGCCTCAGCCAAATTGCCTCCTCCTTTGGCCTGGAAATTCTAGGCCTTCATTGGCTGCTGACCAAGCCCACTTGGTTTCACATCACCACGCCTGACGATCTCCAGAGAAAAGAGACCGCCAACTTTGGCCAACACCTCGCCCGTATCTGCGCCATGACCGGTGGCCGCATTATGGTCTGGGGTAGCCCCAAGGCCCGCACGACACTGCCAGAGTGGAAGTATGAAGACGCCTTCAAACGCGCTGCCGAATCCGTACGTGCCGTGGCTGAAGAGGCTGGTAAATATGGTGTCGTCATTGCCATGGAGCCACTGGGTAAAAAGGAAACCAATTTCCTCAACACCGCTGAAGAAACCATCCGCCTCTGCCAAATGGTGGATCATCCTAGCTGCAAGCTGCACCTGGATGTGAAGGCCATGAGTGATGAATCCAAATCCATCCCCGACATCATTCGCGATAGCAAAGACTGGTTTGTCCACTTCCATGCCAATGATCCAAACCTCCTCGGCCCCGGCATGGGTGAAGTGAAGTTTGAACCCATCATCGGCGCACTCCGTGAAGTGGACTATCAAGGCTACCTGTCAGTGGAAGTTTTCGACTACACTCCTGGCCCAGAAAAAATCGCCCGTGATAGCATCCGTTATCTTAAAGAAGTGATGGGTGTGTAAGACCACCATCCATTCATCTCTGCCTTTTAACAACACCCCGGCTTCATTGTCCGGGGTGTTTTTTTTGCTCTGGCTCTGAGAGTCAT
This sequence comes from Prosthecobacter sp., assembly GCA_025869455.1. GTDB lineage: Bacteria > Verrucomicrobiota > Verrucomicrobiia > Verrucomicrobiales > Verrucomicrobiaceae > Prosthecobacter. Next base: position 1,566 of record JAOZVT010000604.1, on the reverse strand, counting down.
TGATCCATCAACTCACTCCCTCACTCAGAGTGATAAGTATAATTACTAGATTCTAAAAACGATATTATTTACCTATTAACAAGTAGGCCATAAAGGCCGGGTAAGTCAGCCTACCTCCATTTGGGGGGATTAACACCTGACATGGTTTTGGCTAAGGTTTGTCCAATCTCAGAAATAAATGAGAACAAATCAAAAAATATGAAAGCACTCCTTCTTATCCTCATCATCTCTCCACTTTGCTCCTGCGTCTCTGGTAAACTCATTCGTGTAGATGATCCTTCTGTAAATCGCTTGGTCGTACAGAACTTCTCGGCAAACACCAGCGGCCAAAGTCTAAAGAGCTATCAACACGAATTGCACTATGAAGAAAGCCCCTTCGCCCGTGCCGTCCTTCGTTCTAACGGCAAATTTAAGTATGTGGACGTCAAAAAACAAGACGCGCAAAAACTCAGCATGCTTGAAGGCACCGAAGTGACTCTCCCATGGATCCCCTAAGTTACCGATTCGTTATTCCCAATCAACCCTCACTCTTACTGCATTAAACGCCATCCCCCCTGTGATTGACTCCAACACCCCACCACATGACCGATAAGGAATGTCAGATAGATTCTTCGAACGCTAGAATCTAATGGGGAGAAGGATCCTGCTTGAGGATCAATTTAGATTGTTGGAGTCAGTATCACTTTTCCAGTGTTTTGTTACAGGTTGCAAAATCAACTGATCGATAACTCTCTTTGAAATCCAACTTCTGGATCAAGAGAGTAAATTCTTTGGAGTAGTGGATGCAAACAACATCCATCCAAAAGAGAGGCTTCAGACCTTCAATGTTTAGCATGACGGGGAGTGGCGGGTCACCATACTTGTATCATGGAAGCCAAGAGGAGTGAGGTGAGCTAAAAAGCTGGACCACAAGCTAAGAGTCCTTCGACAACTATTTCCATTCAATACTTGCAGTTAGACCAACGGGTCACTGTGATGCTGGAGAGTCTTTAACCTTGGCCCTTTGAGGGCCTTAAACCATTCACACTTTAGAAGTGTGGTGCTCGGGAGGGGACTCGAACCCCTAAGCCGTGAGGCACAAGATCCTTAATCTTGCGCGTATACCAATTCCGCCACCCGAGCAGGGTTGCTGATTTGCAGGGCGCGAAGTATATCCCGCACACAGAAGATGCAACTGATGATTTGCTTTATTCGCAAAAAAAATCATCTTCAAGGTGTTCAATCACTCCACTTCCCAGGGTAGATCCCAGGCCTTTAGCCATTCGATCTTCTGTTTGGTGAAGCCCAGCTTCGTGAGCCGCTGCTCCATGTCGGGCAAATGCGCGGCCCCATAAAAGATGGCCAGGTTCTTTTTGCCTGCCTTGATCTCCGTTTCCAGGACTTCCAGGGCATGACGATTGCGCTCGCCGATGATGCTGGTGCCGCCGTTGGATTCGATCCCTGTGATGAGGTGCTCCATGCTATCGAACTCGCGCCCGACCAGTCGTTTCAGATCCATGGAGCTGTCTTCCTGACGCAGGATCATAAAGAGCTCCAGCTTGTTCGGTTGTGGATGGTCGTTGGCCA
>JAOZVT010000603.1 GCA_025869455.1 Prosthecobacter sp. | reverse complement strand
CGCACGATCTCAGGGAAGAACTGCAAAAAGAACGTGATCATAAGCAGGCGAATGTGCATACCATCCACATCCGCATCTGTGGCGAGAACGATCTTATTGTAGCGAAGGTCTTCGATGTTTTCGTCAATCTGCAGCGCATTGGCCAGGAGGTAGAACTCCTCATTTTCATAGACGATCTTGCGACTGAGTCCAAAACAGTTCAGTGGCTTCCCACGTAGAGAGAAGACTCCCTGTGTATTCACATCACGACTGCTGGTGATGGAGCCGGAGGCGCTGTCACCCTCAGTAATAAAGAGCGTACTTTCTTCCCGCTGTTTGTCTTTAGAGTCCAGATGGATGCGGCAATCACGCAACTTTTTATTATGCACCTTGGCTTTTTTGGCACTGTCACGAGCTGCCTTCTGGATGCCTGAGATCTCCTTGCGCTCTTTCTCATTCGCCAAGATTTTTTCTTGGAGTGATTTGGCAATCTCCCCATTTTTATGCAGGTAGTTATCCAGCTCCTTCACCACCGTGTTGATGACATGCGTGCGCAGGCTCCTCCCATTCGGTTCCATGTGGGTGGAACCCAGCTTTGTCTTCGTCTGGCTTTCGAAGATGGGCTCCTGCACCTTCACGGACACTGCCGCGATAATCCCTGTACGTACATCTCCCGGCTCGAACTGTTTTTTATAAAACTCCCGGCACTCCTGCACAATCGCCTCACGAAAGGCCGCCATATGAGTCCCGCCCTGAGTCGTGTGCTGACCATTGACGAAGGTGTAAAATTCTTCGCCATAACCACTGCCGTGGGTAAAGGCGACTTCCACATCCGTCCCATCCAGATGAATGACGGGATACTGAGGTGATTCTGTCAGCTTGGCGGCAATGAGGTCACGCAGACCATCCTTGGATTTAAAGCTCTCTCCATTGAGCTTAAGTGTCAGACCGGGGTTTAACCAGGAGTAGAAACGCAGCATCTCCCGCACATAATCCAGCTTAAAATGCACCTTGCTGGTAAAGTTCTCAGGATCTGGGCGGAATGAAATTTGGGTGCCGTCAGCCTCTTCGGTAGCCTGAGGAGATTTCATATCTTTACGGACAAGTCCCTGGCTAAACTCCATGGCACGGGTCTGCTTGTCACGGAAGGCCTGGATTTGAAAACGGATGCTCAGCGCATTGACCGCTTTGATACCCACGCCATTGAGTCCAACCGAGCGCTTGAAGACCTCACTGTCATATTTAGCTCCCGTATTGATCTGGGCACAGCACTCCATCAGTTTCCCAAGCGGAATACCCCGGCCATAATCGCGGATGGTCGCTTGCTGATCTTCCGTAATCTGAACCTCAATCACCTTACCGTAGCCCATCACATGCTCATCAATGCAGTTATCGATGACCTCTTTTAAGAGAACATAGATGCCGTCTTCCGGCTGAGAGCCGTCCCCCAGTTTCCCAATGTACATCCCTGGACGCAGACGGATGTGCTCGCGCCAGTCGAGCGAGCGGATGCTGTCTTCGGTATAATTATGGGCAGGTGTGGACATGAGAAAAAGGCAATCGGCGGGTGAACAAATCAGGAGCCAGGAAGGAGCACACTCTTGGTAAGGCGGAAAGGCGAGGCGTCAAGGTATGGAGAGCCATCTGTCTCAATATGACTGAAAATGAGCCACCTAAACACCATTTCCAACGCTGTCTCCCCAGGTAATCGTGCAAGAAGCCTCACATATCAGACCCACGAATATTCAAAAAAAGTTTAGTTTTCTGTGGATTTATTTGATATTTTATATAAATTTACATAACAGTTACAAATATCATATGGCATTCTCCTTCTCGTTTTTCTCTGAACACAGCCCGGAGCTACCGCTCACAGGGCATGTGTCCGAGAATCATGACGAACCGGAAATCGAAAAAGCCGATACCATGCCTTGGATGGCACATGAAGAGCCAGCCCCATCCTTATTTGCTACAACCGAGGCTTCTCCGTACACAGGGGGACTGGCGGCTTTGGCCATGCAGCAAAGCACCTCTGGCCCATTGGCTCCCCCTTCACGTAGGATCAGCAGCTACATGACCCCCGGACCTGCCATAGCAGCGAGTTTAGCCTTGGCGGCACAATCCTCTGCTGATCTGCAGCCGATGCAGAATCCGCCCCAATCAGCCCCGGCGGCCAATCATTTCCATGCGGTACAAAGTCTGCAAAGCCGTGAACTAGCCCAATTGCGCATGGAGTTGGAATCAGAGATCCAGCAAGTGCGCCAGGATCTCTTTGGCGCGGCTATGGGAGTCAGCGCGCTTAAAGACCGCATTGATGGTCTGGAGGGGACAGCAGATAGTTCAGTTTCCCAGCCCCAGATTGAGCAACTTATCCATAGCTGGTTAGATAGCCACCTGCCCTCCTACGTGGAACAGGCGGTTCAGCAGACGCTGGACAAAGCGCTCCAGCAGACCATTTCCACACTCAGCAGCAGTGAGTTTTTTCGGATGCCTGTTCATACACCCGGCCTCCATTCAGACAACCTCCTCTCCCAGGCTCCTCAGATCCTCTCAACTTCCCTCACATGAACTCGCTGCGACTACGAATTTTACTGCCGCTCGTCCTGTTCGGCTTTTTACCGGCCATTGGTGCCGCCCGTTTGATGGGCCATTCATGGGACTGGTTTTTCAGCACTGAGGGCGTCCTCCTAGGCGGAGGTGTCTTCCTAGCAGCCTATCTCCTCAGTGGTTGGACGCTAAAACCCGTGGTGGCCGTGATGAGTGCGACAGCCTCCGTCTTGCGTGGCGTGCCGCCGACCAAGGAAGTCGCCCAATGGTTACCAACTGATTTTTGGAAACTCCGTTGTGACATCAACATGCTGTTTGCCAAACACCGCCAGTCCCTCAACGCAGCAGAAACGCATGCCTGTCAGACCGCCCAGCGTTTGATGAATGCGGAACGGTTGCTGCGGGAAGCCTTCACGGCTCTGCAAGGCATCTTCGCCGCCAGTGATGAAGGCGTAGCCGTGGTGGATACTCAAGGCAGCATCATTGCCTCCAATTCCAAGCTGGATGAGTTTCTGGGGAAACCCCTCGAAGAGCTAGGTGGACGTGATGTGACGACCCTGCTGTCTTCCATCGCCGGACGATTTGCGGAGACTGATAAAATGGCTCAATGGTTGGCTCAAAGTGCCCAAGATCCGAACTTCCAAGATCAAATCGAGGCTGATCTAGGCAGCAAAGTTGGCGGTCATTACAGCGTGCGCACCGCACCGATGCGGACGGACACTGGCGAAGTCATCGGCAGACTCTGGATGGTTCGCGATTGCAGCCAGATGCGCGGGCTCAAACGCCAACTGCAAGAATCACAGAAACTTGGCACCTTGGGACAGTTGGCAGGCGGCATTGCCCATGACTTTAACAACATGCTGACCGCCATTCGTGGCAACCTCACCCTCGCTGAACTGCAGCCCGCTAACAATCAAAGTGAAGTCCGAGAAAAACTTCAATGCGCCAATCAAGCCACCCAACGCGCAGCCGACCTCGTCAAGAGTCTCCTAGGTTACTCACGCCGCAGTTCAGGCCAAAGCCTGCGTAAAGTGACCAATGTGAAAAAATTGCTCGCCGAAGTTCAAACCATGCTGAAACACAGCGTGGACCCACGGGTAGAAATCCGCGTGAGAGCAGGCATGGATGCCTCCTTTGTGGTCTCTGACTCCACTCAACTTCAGCAGGTCATTTTGAATCTCTGCCTGAATGCGCGTGATGCCCTGCCGGAAGACAAAGGCATCATTGAGATCGGCATTGAAAACGTCACTCATCGCGGCCCAACCCAAGATCAAGGGCCAGCAGAATTTGCCATGATCGTGGTTCGCGACAATGGACATGGTATCCCCGAAGAAGTGCGCGGACGCGTGTTCGAGCCCTTCTTCACTACCAAGACTGACGGCAAGGGCACAGGTCTAGGGCTAAGTATGGCTCAGGACATCGTGCGAGAGCACGGCGGCTGGATCGAATTCGATAGTGTTGAAAATCAAGGCACCGAATTCCGCATCTACCTGCCGCGCACAACTGACCCAGAAAACATCGAAGAAGATCCAGCCTTTGATAATTCTTCCTCTGTGACACCTGCGGCAGGACAAAGAGGTACCGTTCTGGTGGTGGATGATGAAGCCCCAGTCCGCTCCATCGCCGTGAACATGCTGACTTTCCTGGGTTACCGAGTCCTCGAAGCAAGTGACGGTCAACAAGCACTCGACACTATCTTCAAAAGCGGTGAAAAAGTGGACGTCATGCTCCTGGATATCTACATGCCTAAGCTCAGTGGACGTGACACTTTCAAACAACTGCGAGCAGCCGGCAATGATGTGCCCATCGTGATCTGTAGCGGGTTTGTGATTGATCCGGATGAATTCGTGATTCTCAGCGAAGGTCGCCTGCCGCCAGTGGACATTATGTTGAAACCTTACTCGCTGGATGGGCTCAATAAATCCATGGCCAAAGCCATCAAATCAGCGCATCCACCCGAAGAGTTTTCACGGGACATGCAACCAGTGATGTCAGCCTAGATTCCTGATACATTAGCATCATTTCAAAGACGCAAAGGGCCTTCCCTTTGCGTCTTTTTATTGACCTCTTTGTTAGTCTTCTATCTTCTAAAAACGATAGGTGACCCGAAAACGAAACATCCGTGGTTCCACCGGGTGAAAATGCACGTCACTCACCGGAGTTGCCTCCCCTCGCAACTGGCTCTCATAAGCATATTCAATGTCATTGTCAGCACGGTTCAGGAGATTCAGGCAATCCACTGCCGCTTCCCAATTTTTGCGTCGATAGCCAACGGTGGCATTCACCATGAAACTATCACGTCCTTCGATTTGCCCCGTTTCCTCTAAAGGACGTCCTGTAAAAGCACGAACTCGAGTCCCTGCAAACCAGCCACTCGCATTGCCTTGAGCACCGATATTGATGCCACCGCTAAACATCACCGGCACGCTGTTCGGCACACGGTCTGCGCTACCACTGTCTTGCAAGCGAGCATGGGTGAGGGCCAACTCCGCATCTGCACTGAACCAATGGTTAGGCCGCCAGTAAGTCGCCAACTCCACCCCATAGCGTTCCGCTCCAGGCCCGGGTTCATTGGTCCCTGCATCTCCCACATAGATGAGTTCACTGTCGCTCTGTAACCAAAAGAGGGCCAAAGTGGTGGTCACTTTAGGAATAACCTGAGAACGCAGACCCAACTCAGCCCCCATCGTGCGTACTAGGGCATCTGCAGCCGAAGAACGCGCCGTCACACCACGAGCATCATTGCTGTGGAAGCCCGTTCCGAAATTCAGATACAACTCCGTTTCACGCCAAGGACCAAAAATGGCACTGAACTTTGGACTGACGATCCCAGACCATTCCGCGTCCTCCCCTGCAACCGTGCTTTCGAGAGAATCAAAATAGTAGAGATCTCCACGCAACCCTAACACCGTACGGAACCAGGGTGTCCAGCGATTCACCATCTCGCCATAGATACCAGCGCTGCCTTCCCAAATATCATCCTGACGCGTCGTCGCCAAACGTTGACGATTCCTCGTTTCATAGAGGCCAATGCCATGAATCACATCATGCCTCGTTTGGAACCCGATCGTGAGGTCGGATTCAATGCCTAAGAGCTTCCGCTTTTCCCAAGTTCGTGACAACTGCCCACCAAAAACCCAGCGTTTTTCAGACTGCTCAAACTGATCCCCCAGCGGCCCCTTGGTGAAATAGGTGAAATTGGAAAATAGATCCAGAGCGTAATAGATCCCGTAGAGGTTTGCGCGTGTCACCACATCATCATCACGATGTTCAAAGGTCACATTCAGACTGTAACGTTCACTATCCCCGCCAGCGCTGGGGTCCAGAGTCGAATAGCGGTCTAACGTTCCATTGGTTACAGCACGCTGGGGAATCTGATCCGTGCTCACCCAACTAGCGCGATAGCCCATGAAGGTGACGGAAAACTTGTTATCCTCATCTCCAGCAAAGTACCGCAGCAGACCATTCCAGCGATTGAACTCCTCCGCCTGCTGCCAGGGGCCATCATAGTAATTGTACTCCAAGCCGTAGGTGAGGCCTTGCTGAAAAGTTTGATCCTCATTGGGTTTGATGGGCAACGAACCTGCGACCAAAGCCCGGTAATAATTGTATTCACCAAACTCCACCTTCACCAAATTTTCAGGCATCAAATCCCAGAGCAGAAAATTCGCACTGCCAGCCGTGGAGAGATCCCCATCCGCCGCCGTGTATGTTCCTTTGGCGTAATCAATGGCCTGCACCAGCTCTGGAATCACGGGATTCAAATCCGTGTATCCCTGCCCATGCGCGTGCGTTCGCATATTCAGCGGCATGCCATCCAGACTGATGGAGAAGTCAGTCCCATGATCCAGGTTGAAACCCCTCAGGAAATACTGATTCGCTTTCCCTCCACCAGCGTGTTGGGTAATGATCACCCCGGGGATGGTTTCTAATATTTCCCCACGCCGCAGAAGCGGGCGCGAGAGAATATCTTCCTGGGTTGCACGGCCTTTAGAAGCACCGTCAGTAGTTCCCAGCAGATTGCTGGCTTTACCTTCCACCACCACTTCAGGCAGGATGGTGGTTTCTTGAAGAGTCGTTTCTTGAGCGAAGGAACTGCTGGCGACGACAAGCGCCAGGAGACCCTGTGATAGAGGACGGGAAATTTGCATAAATGGATACCTTTGAATGAAGCAGCACGGTTTAGATACCGGTGCATAGGAATGAGAGGCCTGTGTTCAGACCAAAATGTGAATCGTGAAATGCGGGGTGCATTTCACAGTGAACTCAACTCCACTTCGGCGGAGGGATTGGCGGTGCATGCGCCAATCGCCACGGTACTGGATCATGCCAGTCCCCTTCAGGTATTTTCAGTGATTGCGGTATGGCCCAGACCACTTTGGCCAAATCATTGACCACCCAAAGCTTATCTTTGGACTCCTTGGTCTTCTGAGGACTTGGCAGCTCTGGTTTAGCAGGAGGCAACAAACCTTCGTCAATGCCCCAACTCGATTCCCCTGCTCCACGAGCCTGGAAATGATCCAGCTGAATCAGCGTTTTCGACACACTTTCCGTTAGTGTCATCTCACGATCCGCCATCAGGCGCGTGATCATCATGAGCCCTCCCAAAACCAGCGGCCCGCCCAGCAATTGAAACAGGGCGAGTAAGTAAAGGATTCGGGCATGTCGGATCAAGACGGCCATCAGCGTGCATATTGGAAAGTCTCAGGTCAGCATGCAAGAGACAGGTGTGACACCCGAAAAGATCAGGGCAGCAAGATATTTTCTCGCAGGGTCATCTTCCCTGACAAGATATCCGTAAGCACAGGCGTCTCATCAGTAGGCAGTCCCGGCAGCAGAAAGTAGCCAACTCCAAAAAAATCTTCGCCATCACGAATCAGCATCCCTTGCACTTTTACAGAACGTTTCACCGACTTGGTCATCCCAGTCCGCAGGTCGTCATCCTCCAGCTTAAAGCCCCCTGTTAATAGGGCCGTTTTAACATTGGCGGCGAGCTTTAACCCTGAGGGATTGTCACTCGGATCAAAGGACGTAATTTTGCTCTTGGCCGCGATGTTCAGTTCCTGATCAGGATTTTTAGACGCGGATTCAATACCCCCAAAGTCAAAGTCCACCCGTGCAATTCGCGTGCCTGCGTCCAGATTCAAGATCACTCCCGTAGAGCCTGAGGGTGACACAAAACTTGCCCCCACCACTTCAATGGCCAGTGGCTCTTCAACGGGAGTATCCACTAGGCCAAACCCAGCTTTATAAAGCCGCGCTTTGGACTGCTTATCCTCAGGTCGCGTCCAGGTCACAGTGCCGCTTAAATTGTTATCTGAGGTATCCTCCAAATCCACTTCACTCCCAACATCAATGGTCATGACACCAAGCAAGCTGCCTTTGATCGGCGTCTTATAGAGTGTTTGGAATAACAGTACTTCACCTTGTGGCCCCAAAAAGGAGGCGTTGATAAATTTCTCACCATCTGCCGTCTGTCCGACAAGCTTCACTTTCCCGTCAGCACTTGGACTGAATGATCCAAATCCCCAGCCCTGAGGGATCGCGGCATCGTTGATCAGAGGTCCGGGCTCGGGTAGGCGCAACCCAAAAGTATGGAGGCCCAGATACGAGGTTGCAGGCTCTCCCTTAGCACTCCATTTCTGACGCCAACCAACAACATCCAAACCTGATTCGCCTTGGAGAACTTGTGCATCAGAAAGCTCCTGGCTATCCGTATCCACACTGAACTCCAGCTTCAGCAGTTCCGGCGTTGGGTTGCCTTTGGGCTGGATATAGATCTCTGCATACGGCAACTCACTATCATCTGCCACTATCTCCAAATTGCCTTTGAAGGCCAATTTCTGCGTCCCCATCATCAGGCTACCGCTCAGGCTACCAAGAGTACTAATCTTCATGTCCAATCGACCGCCTAACATCTGATTTAACGATTCATGACGTCCCAGCCAGCCCACATAATTTCCTGCCAAATTCTCAGGAAATGCTTTCACCTCGATGGTCTGCTCCGCCTCCGTCGAACCAAAGTTATTCTTGGCAATCACGATGATTTTATAAATCCCAGGTTTCGTTGGCCGACCTGTTATCTCCCCCGTTTTTGAATTGATCTTAACTCCAGAGGGCAGGCCTTTGGCTGAAAACGAAATCGGCATCATTTCAGGGGCTTCATCATACACAATGACATGACTGAAGGCACCGCCCACAATGCCATCGCTCATATTTTGCGTCGGTGAAACCTGCGGTTTTTGATCAAAGACACTGACATAGGTTGTGGCACCGACAGTACCATCACTCGACCCAGTTTTAACCTCGCAAGAATAGGTGCCACTTTGTGAGGCTTGGATACCCTTGATCTGCAATGTCTTTGTTTTGCCACCGGACACGGAGTCATCATCCTCCAAAGGCTGATCATCCAACCTCCATTCATACTTCAGATCTACACCCGCCGCCACGACGCTCAACTTCACCGCCTTCCCCTGTTGCACCACCAGTGACTTTTCAAAGTCCTCTACCACGCCTAACAAAAAGACGTCGCTCGTTTCCGTTTGTGAATCCAGCTTAGCCTGCACCGTATAACTCCCCGCATCTTTGAGCGAGACAGGATTAAACTTCAAAGGCACAGACATGGCCCCTTTCACAGGCTTGCTGTTTTTCAGCCACTGGAAGGAATCAGCCTCTGACGAAGTGATCACACCAAACTCAGCTAACCCCCCCACCTTGACCATCTGAGATGTGGATTGTGGGATGATGACAAACGAGTTCGCCTCCACCGAATAAACTTTGCGC
>JAOZVT010000602.1 GCA_025869455.1 Prosthecobacter sp. | reverse complement strand
GCTACGGTATCGCTGGTTTATGATGTATTGAACCTGTTAACCGTGGATGCGATCATCGATAAATATGCTGCATCGGAGCAGCAATTACTACAACAGCATTTATCAAAAGTCCACTTTTTAGCCGGAGATCTATTACTGCTGGATCGTGCTTATCCCAGCATGGCGCTGATGTTCTCGCTGCGGCAGCAGCAGCTGGAGTTTTGTATGCGCGTAAAAGCGGCAGGCTGGAAGCAGATTGAAACCATGCTGCAGGAAGGCGCTATGGATAAGGAAGTGACCTTTACCTTGCCTTCCAAAGACAAACACCTGCAACAACAATACGGAGCACCAGCGTCTACTGTTACCTGCCGGCTGATCGTGATCCAATTGGAGACCGGCGAGTTGGAAGTTTTATGCACTTCGCTGCTGGATAAAGAAAAGTACACCTATGCCTGCTTCAAAGAATTATACCATTTGAGATGGAATATCGAAGAAGCCTACAAGCTATACAAAAGCAGAGCACGCCTGGATGTTTTCTCCGGGAAAACTGCCAGGAACATCAAGCAGGACTTCTATGCCAAAGTATTTATGATGACGATGTGTGCGATATTATCTCATCCGATCGAACAACGGGTGCGTAAAGAAACAGCGAACGCAAAGAAAAGAAAACATCCACGGCAACTCAACAGAACCAATGCACTGGCACTATGCAGGGAGGTCTGGATCAGATTATGGATCAGGCCGAAAATAAAAGCGGCACTTGCTGCCATGACGAACATCTTGAAAAGAACCTGTGAAATAGTTCGGCCAGGAAGAAAATTTGAACGGAAAAAACTTACTAAAAAGCCGCCTTCAATGGGATACAAACAGCTTTAATTCCTTAACTAAACGACATTGGATTTTAATTGTGGGTGAGGAAGGACCGATGCGGATCTCCGCAATAAAATACGCTTCAGTTGATAAGCGTTCTCTTCTGGCAAAGGGATTGAAATCAGCCAGGAATTTATTTCTACCAGAGACTATACACA
>JAOZVT010000601.1 GCA_025869455.1 Prosthecobacter sp. | reverse complement strand
GGTTTTAACCCGCTCGGCCAGTCTGTTTCTTCTTCTTCGCCCGTTCTGCTATGCGCTCAGAAAGGCTTTTGCCGCTCTTAGCCATTTTGATTCCATATCCATCGTTACCCCGATTTAAGGCCGATTCTAAACCGATTAGAGCCTTGCACGCCCCATTCTAGCCCGATTCTTGCGAATTTCACTATATCCGTTGCAAATCGGTGTTTTGTCGTGGTCTAGAGGTGGATCGTTCGGCTTTGTATGCGATACTCACCTGGCGTTAAACGGCTTGAAAAGCCGGGCAAGACAGGTGAAGTAGGCCCACCCGCAAGCGGGTCGGCCTCCTTCACTTCCCCCTTATTCGCGCTTCGCGCTCAACGAGGGTCTTGCTCTGCGAGGCGTCGGCTACCGCCGACAGAAGCGAGAGAAGCAAATGCAAAAGCCAGACGAGCAAAAGCAACCAACAAGAAAAGACAGCCCACCGATCAAGGTGTACTGCCTTCCTGTAGAGAAAGAACAAATAGCGGCCAAGGCCGATGCCGCAGGTATGAGTCAGTCGAACTATCTGCTTAGCGTCGGCTTGGGCTACGAAGTGCAAAGCGTCATCGACAGCCGGTTGGTTGTTGAGCTGGCCAAGGTCAATGCGGATCAGGGGCGGCTCGGGGGGTTGCTCAAACTGTGGCTAACCAATGACGAACGCTTTGCGGGGTTTGATGAAGGGACGATGAGGGCGACTATTAAAGTGGTTCTATCGAGGATCGAGGAAACGCAAGGAGCGCTGCTAGAGATAGCGAATAGGGGGCTTAAATTTTAGCCGCTAAAGCTAAGGGGAAAGCATGATTAGCAAGCGCATCCCCATGAACTCTGCCAAGAAAAGCAGCTTCGCAGGGCTGGTGAACTACATCACCAATGGCCAGGGGAAGAGTGAGCGTGTGGGAGAGGTGCAAATCACCAATTGCCAAAGCCAGGACGTGCGCTGGGCGATTGGCGAGGTTCTTGGTACTCAGAATCAAAACACTACAGCAGAGG
>JAOZVT010000600.1 GCA_025869455.1 Prosthecobacter sp. | reverse complement strand
AGAAAACATCGATGGTGTGGAGTTTATTTGCGCCAATACCGATGCCCAGGCACTGAAAAATTCCAGTGCAAAAATTCATTTGAAACTGGGTGATGAATTAACGAAAGGCCTTGGTGCCGGCGCTGACCCTCGTATAGGTCGTCAGGCTGCAGAAGAGGACAGGGAACGCATTCGCGACATTCTTGATGGCGCAGATATGGTCTTTATCACGGCCGGAATGGGCGGTGGTACAGGCACAGGGGCGGCACCCGTGTTTGCCGAAGTAGCAAAAGAACTGAATATTTTAACCGTTGCAGTGGTTACCAAGCCGTTCTCTTTTGAAGGCAAGCAACGCGCTCTGGCAGCAGAAGAAGGTATTCGTCGTCTCGGCGAGCATGTCGACTCACTGATTACCATTCCAAATAACAAATTACTCAGCGTACTGGGCAAAAACATCAGTCTGCTCAACGCGTTTAAAGCCGCGAACAATGTTCTGCTCGGCGCGGTCAAGGGGATTTCTGATCTGATTACCCGTCCCGGTCTGATTAACGTGGACTTTGCTGACGTGCGTACCGTGATGTCTGAAATGGGCATGGCGATGATGGGTACAGGCAGTGCCACAGGTGAGCAACGTGCTCGCCAGGCAGCTGAAGCCGCCATTGCGTCTCCCTTGCTGGAAGATGTCAATTTCTCAGGCGCCAAGGGTATTCTGGTCAATATCACCGCCGGTATCAACATGTCCATTGGCGAGTTTGAAGAAGTGGGTGATGTGGTCAAGGAGTTTATCTCTGATGATGCTACGGTTGTGGTTGGAACGGTTATTGATCCGGATATGACCGATGAAATGCGTGTGACCGTGATTGTAACTGGTCTGGGCGGAGATATGCGTGCCCGTCAACAACAGCAACAAAAACAAACACTCAGCGCCAAATCACGTATTGCAGAATCCCTGCGTAGCGATGGCTCTTACGATTATAAGCTGCTGGAACGTCCTGCCCTGATGCGTAAACATGCTTCTTCTGCCGCTTCTG
>JAOZVT010000599.1 GCA_025869455.1 Prosthecobacter sp. | reverse complement strand
CCACTCTTTCTCCAGGCATCCATACTTCCCTCCCCTGGCCATTAGGAAGTATTCAGTCTGTAGATACCGCCAATCTGCGTGAAGTCGTGCTTGGCTTCCGGACTGATCCTGGTCAGCCGATCCTTTGGGAGAAGGCTCACTACGAAGATGAGCAGATGTCCCTTGTCAGTGGTGGTGATGACCTCCTGACCATCAGCGTCCCCATTCTCTATCGCATCAGTAATCCAGCGCTTTACCTGCGCTCTGGTGATGATGCAGAGGCAATGCTCCGCAGTCTTGCCCAGAGGTTATTGATCAGTCACACGCTACGGCTTTCAGCACGAGATATCATGACGACTTCACGAGAGTCACTGAGGAAACAGTTGCACCAAGATTTACAATCCTCACTGGATGAACGTCAAAGCGGCCTAACCATTTCTGAAATCTACTTGCGCGACATTCACCCCCCCGTCGCAGTGGCCCCCACTTTTCAAGAAGTCGTGAGTGCCTTGGAGGAAAAAGAAGCCTCGGTGTATGAAGGTGAAGCCTACCGGCGAGACAACATCACCCGAGCTGAAGGCACCGCAAAGGCGACGCTGATAACGGCCCAATCCACCTCACAGAACCGACTTCTCCAAGCTCAAGGTCAAGCCAGCCGCTTCACGTCCAGGCAGCAGGCCTGGGCACAGGCCAAAGAACTCTATCAGTGGCGCGAGGGATATCAGGCACTGGATGAAACTCTGAGCGGAGCCAAAAAAGCCATCTTTGATGAATCCATGCGCGGAGATATGCCCACCCACGTGGACCTGCGCAAAGTCCTTAACCCTGACTTTGTGGACACAATTCCCCCAAGTCCGCAATCTCTCGTCCCACGGCCAGCGAAATCCCGCGATACCTTTGATCTGGATATTGATGGCTACCTACAAATGGGCAGAGGCGAAGTGCCTGCCACTGACACGGAAGCACCAGATGCCGACAATATCCTAAAACCTCAGTCACCAATGTCTCAACCATGAGCGAAGAAGTCTCTCCATCCAGCCAGCGCAAAACCCTCGCCCTCAGACTGACTCTGATCTTTGCCATCGGCATCAGTGTCCTTGCCTCGGCATCTTGCTACATCGTTAGTGAAACGGAACACGCACTGATCCTACGTTTCGGGAAACCTGTGCGCATCCTAAGCGCCCCCGGTCTGTATTTCAGGCTGCCTATGCCTATTGATCAAATCGTCCGCGTAGATCGTCGCTTACAGCACGCTGACATCCGCATCAGTGAGACTCTGACACGTGACCAACGCAATGTCATTGTGCCCATCTTCTACACTTGGCGAATCTCGGATCCCTTGCTCTTTCACACAGCCGTGCGTGAAATCAGCACAGCCAAAACCAAGTTGGACGCTTTGATCACCAGTGCACGAAACTCCGTGTTAGGCCGCCATGATTTTGCAGACTTACTCATGGCAGAAGGGCACACAAGCTCTCTATTAAAAATGGAACAAGAGATGCATGCGCTGGCAGTTGGAGACGCGGAAAAGCAACTGGGCATCGAGCTCATTTCCACGGGCATCACGCAAATACAATTGCCGGAGGCAAATACCGAATCCGTCTTCCGCCGTATGCGGGCCGAGCGCAAACGTGAGGCCACTCAATACCGGGCAGAAGGACGTGCTAAGGCAGCTGAAATGAAAGCGGAAACAGACAAGGAAGCCACCCTCATGATTGCCGATGCAAAACGTCAGGCCGAAGAGATGCGCGGCAAAGCCGAAGCTGAAGCATCAGCCATCTATGCCACAGCTCACGGCCAGGATCCACAGTTCTACAAATTCCTGCGGGAGTTGCAAAGCCTGCGTAGCGTCGTGGATAAGAACACGACTGTGATCCTGGATACAAGTGTGGCACCTTTTCATTGGCTCAAAGCCACTGAACCGGGTGAGGTTGCCAAAGGGGTAACACCATCACCCGCTGGCCCATCACCACTCGTCCTGGATCACACACCATGAAATCAGGGAGACGCACCATCAGCCTGCGAGACGAGGGGCACCTCGTTGAGGCCTTGCTTCTGTTTTTGAAACAGCTTACCGCTCATGCCAGATGGGTATTTGCGGCATTGCTGCTCCTCTATGGGCTCTCTGGCATCCATACCATTCAGCCTCAGCAGTCAGCCCTGGTGAGAAGACTCGGCACACTTCAGCCAGACCTCCATGGACCGGGCTTACTCCTTGGCCTACCACGTCCGTTTGATGAAGTGCTACTCTTTGAAACGGGTAAGGACAGCAGCCTGATGCTGGATGCTTGGGCCTTGATCGGCAGCAAGATCGGAGATCCTGACAAGCCCCTCCAACTTAGCGATGAAGAACTAACCAAACAACTCATCAGCCGCGAAACCGAGCAAACTGCCTACCCTGAGTATGCCAACACAACGCTCAACCCGCTGGAACACGGCTATACCCTAACAAAGGATACCAATGTAATTCAAGGTCGCTTCACTCTGCGCTACCGCATTGAAGATCCATTTCATTACACCATTGCTGGAGATCAGATCGAAAACCTGCTAGCGCGTTTGAGTTATAGAGCACTCTCTTCGCAACTGGCCACCCGCCGCATTGACGCAAGTCTGACCGATGACCGGCGTGATGTGGCTTCAGAGTCCGCCAAGCAAGTGCAAGCCGAAGCCAGTCGTTTAAACCTGGGAGTGCAGATCTCAGGCATGGATATTCGTGAATTGTCTCCACCTGCTCAGGTTTTGGCTGCTTTTGAAGAAGTAACCAATGCACGACAATATTCCAAAACTATGTTTGAGAATGCTCGGCAGTATGATGCTGAAACGCGTGCGAAATTTGAAGGCGAAGCTGCCTCCATTCTTTTCCGCACAGAAGGTTATGCCACAAACCTCACCGAGACCGCACGTGGAGAAGCCTCCGCCTTCACCTCTCTTCTGAAAAATTACCGCACCAATCCGCAACTGGTCTCTCAGCGCATCCTGCGAGAGACCTTAGATAGCGTGATGGGTCAAGTTTCCTCCCGCACACTTCTCCCCATCAAGCAGGCACGCCCATCTATCATCTTGGAGCCTTCACCTGAATTCGCACGATGAACGATCTCGACTCACCCACGCGGCAAAGGCTGCTCCTTCTTTTCTGCGCCACCGCCCTCATGGGTGCTTCCTTCATCACGGGGTGGCTGCGGCCAGATCAGGAGACCGTGAAGGGCACCTTGGCACTCATGGCCACTCTCATCGTGGCCACACCCATCGTACGCGGTGTCATCACTGCCATACGAGCCACTGGTTTTGGAGCGACACAGTTCTATATGGATCAATACGTGGTCTTGGCCCTGGCCGCTTGCTTGGCCACAGGTAAGTATATGACGGGCGGCATCGTGGCCATCATTCTCTTGTTTGGTCAAATGCTGGAGGAACGCACCACGGTGGGGGTGGAAATGGCGCTCTCCAAACTCCGTCAACTCACACGCATCCGTGCACGCCGGAGAAGCGGTGAATCTGAGGAGGAATGCGAAGCCAGTGAGCTAAAGCCAGGTGATGAAATCCACATCCGTCCTGGTGAAGTCGTCCCCGCAGATGCCACCGTGTTAACTGGTCACGCCTTGATTGATCAAAGCAGCATCACAGGCGAATCGATGCCCGTAGAAATCACCGAAGGCTGCGAGATCTTTGCAGGCACGTCGAACCTAAATGGTTCCCTGCATGCCCGTGTCACAGGCGCTGGTCAGGATACGGTGATGGGCCGAGTGCAAAGCATCATTGAGCAGGCCAAGGAATCTGAAGCGCCCATCATCAGTTTAGCGGAAGATTATGCCCGCTACTACACCCCACTGATCTTACTAATCGCTGCCAGCGTCTTTTTCTTCACGCAGGACATGGAACGCGCCATTGCCGTACTTGTGGTTAGCATTCCATGCGCCTTTGTCTTGGCCAGTCCTTCGGCCATGGTATCGGCCATCGCCTCCGCCTCAAGGCTCGGACTTCTGGTCAAAAGCATTCGTCATCTAGAAACCGCACGCTTGGTAGATACGGTGGTCTTTGATAAGACGGGTACACTCACGCGCGGTCAGCTGGCTCTCGATAAGGTGCTGGTGCATGATGAAAGCCTCACGGAAGCCGATGTGCTAGCCTTAGCTGCGGCGCTGGAAGGACAGTCTAACCATCCAGTTGCACGTGCCATAGCAGAGGCTGGAAATGATCTTGATCTACCACCCATCACAGATTTCACCGAGCACTCAGGCCTTGGGTTGGAAGGGAAGACGGCAGGTAATCACCTGCAAATAGGCCGCAGCTCATGGCTGCTAAAAAATGGCGTTCCCTTGTCCTTTGATCCGACCTCCTTTACGCGACATAGCTTAGTCCTCCTAGCGAGGAATGGGCAACACATTGCCACCTTCCTACTGGCAGATCAGGTGCGGGAAGAAACACGAGATTCTCTAGCCCGGCTGCGTTTACTCGGAATTGATCATTTCCACATGCTGACCGGAGATCGACTGGAAGTGGCCCAGCACATTGCCCAGGAAGTCGGCATCACGCACATTCATGCGGAGTGCTTGCCTGAAGACAAAGTTAAACACATTCGGGAGCTCAAAGCTGCGGGGCACCGGGTCCTAGTGATCGGAGATGGTTTGAACGATGCGCCTGCCTTGGCCGAAGGCGATGTGGGAGTGGCTATGGGCAGCCTAGGGAATGATGTCACGGTGCACACCTCAGATGTAGCCCTCATGTCTCAGGATCTCCGCCGCCTGCCGGATCTCCTGCTACTTTCCGCGCGCACGGTTGGAATCATCAATCAAAATCTGCTCTGTGGCTTTGCCTTCATCATCCTGGCCATCACACTGAGCAGCCTGGGTTTTATCAATCCCATCGCCGCAGCCTTCATGCATGAATTCAGTGCATTTTTTGTCATCTTCAACAGCGCCCGCCTGCTGCGTTTCGATGGTCTCGAACTAGACATCACCACGCTAGAAACGCCGCTGACTTCCCAGACAATCTCCCATGAAATGGTCACCGCCAGCATCTAACAAACGGCTCATCATCTTTTCAGGCGCTGCCCTAGCTCTGTCACTGCTTGTTGGTTATCAGCTAGCGCAACCCGAGGCGACACGTCTAGCATCAAAGCAGGATAAAGCTCCCTCATCAACACAGCCAATAGAGGACCTTTTACAGACTAACAAGCCCACTAGCCTTGTTTCCGCTGACACGGCTCAAGTAGAGCGACCTTTTTGGGAAGATGCGGTGGTTCCAGATCCTGAAGGACCTGACTTACCCACTAAAACCATCCCTCCTAAACCTGCGCAGCCGATTGTGGTCCGTGACTACGCAGCCGAAGTACACCTTCTGGAAAACGGAGGTGAACCACAGAAGCTTAATGACAGTGTCCTGCTCTGGTTTAATCAAGATCCCGCCGCAGCCACCGCGTGGATCAATGAGACGGAGCGTTTTGATGACTTGATTCCCAGCTTGGGGAGCTTAGCCGAAGGTATCGCTCTTCAGGGGCAGTTAGACACTGCACTGGCTTGGGTGGAGGCTGTCCCTAACGAAGCAACACGGCATGAAGCATTGTTAAAGATTTATGCGCACGAGGCCCGGCAACAAAGGGTGAATGCCGCAGGTTTGCAGCAAGCCGGCTTCAGCCCCGAAGACATCTCCAAGATTCTCAGTGGCGCGCTGGACGATTGAACCCACTCTCATTCCACTTCTACCACCGCGTAAAAACCGCGCTTCGTTGTAGCATCTACATAAACATGGCGGAACCCGTCACTGGTAGCTACCAAATGAGTCAAATTTGTTACACCCTGAGGAGTAGCGGAAAAAGCGGCCAACTCATTTGGTCCCTGAACATCAGTTTGAAAACGGACTTCGTAATGCCCTCCTTTTCTTACTCTAAAGCTTAGCTTCATCCGCGTACCACCACCGTGACGAATAAGAACCTGAATGGGCCGGACATCCAGAGGCAGATTGGGTATGGCTATTTTCAATTCCGAATCCCCATCAAAATCCACGCTAAAGTTTGTTAACCCAATCACGGCTGGCCCGCGAATCACTTGACCTTGAATATCATATCGTGAGCCATGGCAAGGGCACTGGATAAAGCCATTTCCTGCATTGAAAGCACCCATGGTACAGCCCGCATGTGTACACACTGAATCAAGCACATAGAATTGCGACAAGGACGCTCGATTAACAATCAATGGAGCCATCACCGCACTCAGTTCGATCAACACGGAGCCACCTGGATTCTGAAGATCTGGATAATCAGAAAGATTCAAATACAATGATCCAGGCCCCGTTTGAACCGCACTTAATTCGGCAACCAGAAATCTTGTAATAGCACCGCCAGTTAATGTCCTGACAGTCCCTACAACCCAGCCTTGGAGCCATGTGCGGCGAAGCATGACCGAGTTAACTCTCTGCCATCTTTTTCACCAGACAAAGACCGTGACAATTTACTCACCGCGTTGGGCCCACCTGATCTGCGGCAGGACCAGATTGCAGAATCTTTTCGGCAAGGGCTTTATCCGCCACGACCTGGTCAGGAAACTTCAGCGCCAATTGTTCATAATAAACAGCAGCCGCTTTGTCATTGCCTTTGGATTCATAGTAGAGGGCTAGGCTCCTCAATTCACGATACTCCGCTGTCTTCACTTCCACCAAACAGGAACGCGCCTGGGCCACCTTGTCACTCTCAGGAAACCTAGCGATGAACCACTCCAACGAAATGGCCGCGCTTTCCCGCTGATGAGGCCCATTGCTACGCATGTTTTTCCAGTCTTTGTAAGCAATGTAAGCCACCTGATAACCAGCATCATCCGCCAGTTCGTGATGTGGGTAAGTTTCTGTGAAATCCTCATGCATGGCGATGGATTCCTTTTTCTCACCTGCTTTTTCCAATGCGATGGCTAGGTAGTAATGAGCCCGAATACCCACCTCACTCTGAGGACCATTTTTGATGATGTTTTTCAACATCTCGACGATCACTTCTGGGGGCGTTACCCGAGAGGGTCTAACAGGTTCTAACGTACGACGGGCCTCTTTCCCGGACCCGAGCAATCGCTCCACGAGTTGAAGCTGTGCTGCATGAGCTTTTTCGAAGTGCCCTGGCTGTTCCACAATCAAACGGTTGAGTGCCTCAAAAGCAGACTCGTCATCTTCCAAATGGATGTTGATCCGGTAAACTTCCCATAAGGACAAAGCGGACCATTCCGTGCGTGGAAACTTTTTAATAACCGTCAAGAAGCGATCCAGCGCCTCTTCTGCCTCACCTTGAGACGCGAGCTTCTGCGCTTTGGAATAAAGCCGTCTGACCAGTTCAGCATCTTCCTGGGCTGACACCGAACTCAGCCAACCAAAAGTAAAAAAACAAAGCAGCCCTGCAAAGACAGGGCTGCAAAAAATAGATTTTTTGTTAGGCTCTAAAATCATTCACCAGGAGCATTCAAAGACTCTAAAGTCGGCAGAGGGGAAGCTGCGCCGCCGCCACTGGCTGGTGCCAGAGTTTCAGGCTTGTATTGCTTAGCCAGTTGCTCACTGGTGCGCTTACCTGTGGTGACACGGCCGAGAGTCACATACACACCGCCCATGTCTTTGATCGGATTTTTGACCTGAGCTTCAGCGCCGGGATAGAGGTTTTCTACCAAGCCTGAATTGGGGCCAAGGCAGTCCACATGAGGCACGCCGGGCTCATCTGCAATGGTGTAGTCAAAGCTGACGACCTGCTGCCCCAGATTGCGGAATTTGACAGTGTAATCAATGGTTTCCTCATCCACCATCTCACTCACAAGTTGGTAGCTAACGGGAGCATTGGGGAAAGCAAAGCGATCCGAGGTGATGGTTTTGCAGGAGGCCAGCGCGGCGGCTGTAAGGCCCAGGATAAACAAACGGGAGAAGTTCATGGGAGGTTGTTTGAAAGGAGATTAGTAGCGATAGCGGAAACCAACCAGATAGCCATCTGTGGCAAAATTGGTTAGCTCTTCCAGGTCACCATAGTGGAAGTCGCGGTATTCCATGAAGATCGAGTATTGATCTTTCCAGGTCCATTCGACCCCAGCGTACCAGTTCCAGGAATTGATAAACTCATCCACGCTGAAAGGAGTATTCGTAGCCGCATTGGTCCCTGTGCCATTATACTGTGCGCGGGATTTAGATGTCGCGTTGCGATACCACACCTGACCACCACCTAAACCACCACCGATGTATGGGCGAAAGCCAGCGGCAAATTTACCGATGCGAGCCCGGTAGCGATACAGATCCAGAGCCAGCGTACCATTCAAGTTGAAGAACAAGGAGTTCATGTCGGCCCGATAAGCCACCGTATCAGTTGCGAGACGACCACCTGCTCCTGCTGCCAAATTGGCGTCAGCTGAGCGACCGGTCAATTCGGTGGACATGAAAGTTCCTTCCACATCCACAGAGGCCATCACAGGAAAGCGCTTCATTTTCCAGCTTTTGCCGACTTCAATGCTAAAGCTGGCGGCACCATCTGAGTCATCCAGGCTAAATTTCTTATCACCAATTTTCACATTGCCGGATTGGCCAAAGGACTCCCCGACTGAGACACCCACGAACGGACCATACTTGCGTTTTTGCGCAGCACCGTCCCCGCCGCCAAGGGATTTAAGTTCCAGCTCTGCCGCAGATGCGACGAGCGTGCAGAGGGAGAAGGTGAGCAGTACGAGAGAACGCATGATAGAATGAAAAACCGTCCTGTAATAATCTGCTCATTCCCGTCTTGAAATCAGTTCGATGTGAAGAATTCGTCACACGGAACCCGCCGCATTTTGTCACATTCAGGTCACCATGTTACAGCTATGCGTCTGCCTTTTTTGTTCTTTCTAGGTCTTGCCACTGCCCAGCTTGCTGCCCAGGAACCCACCCCAAAGCCTGCCCAGCCGGCCGCAGTTTTAGACCCAATCACGCCTACTCCCCCAGGTGAACCCGTCCTGCCTCAAGAGGCAGGCTTCCCAGTGGACGTGAACAATTATGAAAATCCGCTGCTCCTCTTTCAGGGAGAAAAACGTGACCTCCCCATGGCAAATGAAGAGGATCTGGAGCTTCTACCGCCCATTTCCCCCTACTTACCAGGTGAGCAGCCGCCGGAAGGCAGCCCTGAAAAACCCCTGACGCCGGAGGATCTGGAACTCCGTGCGATGGGCATGAAGGTGGCCGCTTCAGTCGTCGGCATTCGGGTTTGGGACGAGTTTGGCAATCAAATCAGCAGTGGCATCGGCAGTTTTGTCACCACGGATGGCATCATCCTCACGGACACAGGATTGCTGCACCCTGAGATTGCCGAAAAAGTGGACTACATCACCATCACTGGCGCTGATGGCTCCAATCACAAGATCACTGGCTTTTATGTAGCAGATCTGGTCACTGGAGTCACCTTACTACAAAGTGAAGGCCGCGACACCCAACCGCTTGAGCTATCGACCAACGTAG
>JAOZVT010000598.1 GCA_025869455.1 Prosthecobacter sp. | reverse complement strand
CACCGATCCCCGTGCTCGAAAAGTATCACGACCGCATCGTCAGCCTGCACCTGAAGGACCGCACCGCCGACGGCGGCAACGTGACTTGGGGGCAAGGCCAAACACCCATCAAGGAAGTGCTGCAGTTGATGCGCCAAGAGAAATGGACCTTCCCCGCCGAGGTGGAGCTAGAATACAAAATCCCCGAAGGCTCTAACGCCGTGAAGGAAGTGGCCAAGTGCGTGCAGTATTGCCGAGAAGCACTGGTGTGAGTGTTGCTCGCTCAAAGGCCATGGCCTTTGAGCAACTTGATGCAAAACTAAGGCGAGGAATGTCCACGCCCTGCGAGGCGGATAAACTCCACCGGACAGTTCTGAGCACGCCTGCGAATCCCAAGCACTCCTCGGCCTCCGCCTGGGCCTGCTGAGGGTATTCCTGTAGCTTGTAACTTGCGCCGATTCGATTGCTGAATGGCCTCCTTCGCTTCGAATCCGGCTCTGGCATTATGCAACTTCCCCTAACGCCCTCGTTTACGCACATAAACCAAAACGAATTTAACAAACCGCGCCGATTCAAACTTAAATAAACGCTTTGTTTACAAAGTTAACAAATTCGGCTATTCTGTTGTCCTATGAATGCTGATAACCTAGTCGGAATTGCAGAAATCGCCTCTCTCGCGGGGGTAACTAAACAAGTCGTGAGCAATTGGCGTCGTCGATACGATGATTTCCCGAAGGCGATCCAAAACCTAGAGAGTGGTCCTGTGTGGAACAAGGAGGTTATCGATTCATGGTTGCGGCAGCGAAAAGGCGAAGGCACTCATATTTTGAGCTTCATCAATCTAAAGGGAGGGGTTGGCAAAACTACAACAGCCGTTGGAGTGGCCGAGATTCTGGCGCAAGAACACAAGAAGCGCGTCTTGGTCATAGATTTGGATCCACAGACGAATGCTACTGTGACACTGATCAAAGAGGCGAAATGGGAAGAGATGGACAAAGACGGCCGCACGATTGCACAGCTTTTTTTGGACAAACTGAGTCCTCACCTGCCGCCAAAGTTTGATATTGAAAAGGCGATCGCCAGACAGGTTTCAACAATTAATGATGGAATCGCTAAACTCGATCTGTTGCCTTCTAGCATCCAACTGATTTCGATCCAAGATCAGGTGCCAACTATTGCACTGCACAACTTTGGCGCAGAGAGGCCAATCGAAATTCTGAAGAATGCAATCGAGCCAGTTTTGGGTGCATACGACTATATTATCATCGATTGCCCACCGAGTTTGGGAGTCGTCACACAAAATGGCCTTCGCATTTCGACGGGTTACATCATTCCGACCATTCCTGATGTGCTTTCGACATGGGGCATTTATCAGATCGTCGAAAATGTCGAAAGATTGGCAAAAGCGTCAGGCATCTCAATTCCACCGCTTGGAATTGTTGCGACCAAAGTTCAGGGCAACAACTTACACAACCGCGTCATCGAGGATATGCGCAATCGACGTCTCGGGAACTTCGCCAGAGGACCTGTTGAGCAACCACTACTCTTCAAGTCCTCGGTATCTCAGGCAGTTGATGTTGCCAGGGGTGCCGACGTTGATGCGGACAAGAGAACCTTCAAAGGTAAATATGGCTCGAAAGCGTATGCTGAGTTACAAGGCTTAACCCTCGAAATTGTTCAAGTATGCGAAAAGAAAAACTGATCATTCAAATCCTTCGAAACCTCGCAACGCTTATTGCAGACGAGGCGGCCACCAACCCTCAATTCGCTGAACGTCTTGAGGGCGTACTGGCCGAGGTTTCATCGAACAAGAAACCGGACAAACCTCAGAAGCCAATGGCAGTTGAAGAACTTCCTGATCCCTTTGTTGAAGCAAAGGCACGGACACCTGACGAGTTCGAACTTTGGCTCAGGGACTTAGATATTCCGATTCTAAAAGCCTTGATTCGCAAGCATGACCTCGACTCGTCAAAGAAATGGCAGAAGTGGCGCGAGAGTGAAAAATTTGCAAAACTAATCGCTGATCAGATTCAGGCCCGAATGCAGCGAGGAGCATCTTTCATGAGAAGCGAGGCTTAGATTTAAGAATGATACTCCTGCAACGCCCGAACCTCCACTTCGCTGCCCTGCAATGACTTGATCGCTCGCATGGCTGCATCGGCACCGCGGAGGGTGGTCATGATGGGGATGCGGTTTTGCATGGCGGCGGTGCGGATTTTGATCTCGTCTTCGCGGGGGTTTTTGCCCGATGGGGTGTTGATCACGAGGGCCATGTCCTTGTTCTTCATCAGGTCGATGACGTTCGGACGCTGGCCGCTGGCGAGTTTCGGCAGGATGTTCACCTCGGTGCCGGCGTCTTTGATGACCTGGCCGGTGCCAGCGGTGGCGTAGAGGGTGAAGCCGAGATCGGCGTAGCCTTTGGCGATGCGGGCGACGTTGGCGCGGTCGGTTTCTTTGACGCTGATGAAGACATTGCCCTTCGTGGGCAGGGTGCCTCCAGCAGCCATCTGGCTTTTGGCAAAGGCGAGGCCCATGTCCATGTCGATGCCCATGACTTCGCCGGTGGATTTCATTTCAGGCCCAAGGGCGATGTCCACGCCGCTGAACTTGCTGAAGGGGAAGACGGCTTCTTTGACACTGAAGTGCTTCGGATAGACTTCTTCGGTGAAACCGAGCTCCTTCAGCGTCTTGCCTGCCATGATCTTGGCGGCGAGCTTTGGCAGCGGGATGCCGATGGCTTTGCTAACAAAAGGGGCGGTGCGGCTGGCACGTGGATTGACTTCGATGACGTAGAGGTCGTCGCCTTTGACGGCGAGCTGCATGTTCATGAGACCGCGCACGTTGAGGGCTTTGGCGAGTTTCTTCGCAGCATCGCGGATGCGGCCCTGCATTTCGGCACTGAGGCTGAAGGGAGGGATGACGCAGGCACTGTCACCGGAGTGAATGCCAGCTTCTTCGATGTGCTCCATGATGGCACCGATGACGGTGGTCTCACCATCGCTGATGCAGTCCACGTCCACCTCGGTGGCGTCTTCCAGGAAGCGGTCCACCAGCACAGGACGGTCAGGCGTGGCCTCGACGGCGTTCTTCATGTAGTGGGTCAGTTCGGCATCGCTATAAACGATCTGCATGGCGCGGCCACCGAGCACGAAGCTGGGGCGCACGAGGCTGGGGTAACCGATGCGGGCGGTGATGGCCAAGGCTTCCTCCAGGGAGGTCGCAGTGCCGCTTTCGGCCTGGTGCAAACCGAGATCGTCGAGCAGCTTGGCGAACATCTTGCGGTCTTCGGCCAGCTCAATGTTTTTCGGGCTAGTGCCGATGATGCGGACACCGTTTTCTTCCAGGCCCTTGGCCAGGTTCAGCGGGGTCTGACCACCGAACTGGACGATGACGCCCAGCACCTGATCGTTGCGGTTTTCGCGCTCGTAGATGTTCAGCACGTCTTCCAGAGTCAGGGGCTCAAAGTAGAGCTTGTCGCTGGTGTCGTAGTCGGTGGAAACGGTCTCCGGATTGGAGTTGACCATGATGGTCTCATACCCCAGCTCGCGCAGGGCGAAGGAGGCATGGACGCAGCAGTAGTCGAACTCGATGCCCTGACCAATGCGGTTCGGCCCGCCGCCCAGGATGATGACCTTGGGTTTGTCGTTGTCGCGGACTTCGTCCTCGGTGCCGTAAGTGGAGTAGTAGTAAGGCGTCTGCGCTTCGAACTCGGCGGCACAGGTGTCCACGAGGCGGTAGGTGGGGATACGTCCAGCAGCTTTACGAATCACCCTGATTTCAGCTTCTGTGCAATCACACAAATGTGCGAGCTGCCGGTCTGAAAATCCAGACTTATCGTTCCTCGTCCAGCGTTCCCGTAACTCGTGATCCATCAACGCAAGACGCATTTCATCGGCATCTTCACCGTGTCTGCCATCCCGAAATTCAATGCGAGACTGGTAACCAAGCTCTGAAAGCCAGCCTGCGTCCTGTACGATCTGCTCAATCTGCCGCAGGAACCATCTGTCGATCTTGGTCAGGGCGAAGACCTTTTCCACATCCCAGCCGATGGCGAAGGCTTGACCGAGGAAGAAGATGCGCTCAGCGTTGGGGACGGTGAGTTTGGCGGTGAGGGTTTCTTCGTCCACCACCACATCTGCTCCGTCGCCGATGAGGCCGAAGCGTTTGATTTCCAGACTGCGCAGGGCCTTCTGAAGGGATTCCTTGAAGGTGCGGCCGATGGCCATGGCTTCACCCACGGACTTCATCTGCGTGGTGAGGGTTTCGTCTGCGCCAGGGAATTTTTCGAAGGTGAAACGTGGGATCTTGGTGACCACGTAGTCGATGGTTGGCTCAAAGGAGGCTGGGGTCTCGCGGGTGATGTCGTTCTTCAGCTCATCCAGGGTATAACCAACAGCGAGTTTGGCCGCGATCTTGGCAATCGGGAAGCCAGTGGCCTTGGAGGCGAGCGCGGAGGACCGCGACACACGCGGGTTCATCTCGATGACGATCATGCGGCCCGTATTGGGCTCCACGGCAAATTGGATGTTCGATCCACCCGTCTCCACGCCGATCTCGCGGATACAGGCAAAGGAGGCATCGCGCATGATTTGGAACTCACGATCCGTCAGGGTCTGGATCGGAGCCACGGTGATGGAGTCACCCGTGTGGACACCCATGGGGTCCAGGTTTTCAATGGAGCAGATGATGACGCAGTTGTCTGCCTTGTCACGCATGACCTCCATTTCGAACTCTTTCCAGCCCAGGAGGGACTCTTCAATGAGCACCTCGGTGACCGGGGAAAGGTCCAGACCGTTGGCGGTGATGGTTTCAAACTCTTCTTTGTTATACGCGATGCCGCCGCCAGTGCCGCCCAGAGTGTAGGCGGGGCGAATGATGAGGGGCATGGTACCGATTTGCTCGGCAATCACGCGTGCTTCTTCAATGGTATGGGCGACGCCGGACTGGGGCAGGTCGAGCCCGATTTTGAGCATGGCGTTTTTGAAAAGCAGACGGTCTTCGCCTTTTTCAATCGCGTCTGGCTTCGCGCCGATCATGCGCACGCCGTGTTTTTCCAGGGTGCCACTGCGGTGCAAGGACATGGCGGTGTTCAGCGCCGTCTGGCCACCAAGGGTAGGCAGAAGAACATCCGGCTTTTCCTTGATGATGATCTTTTCAACAATCTCCGGCGTGATCGGCTCGATGTAGGTCCGGAAGGCGAATTCCGGGTCGGTCATGATGGTGGCCGGGTTGGAGTTGATCAATACGACCTCGTAGCCTTCCTCTCTGAGTGCCTTGCAGGCCTGAACGCCTGAATAGTCGAACTCACAGCCCTGACCGATGACGATGGGGCCAGAACCGATGACGAGGATGCGTTTGATGGAGGGGTCTTTAGGCATGGAGGCGGAGGGGCGGAAAAGAGAAACGGAAAGCTTAGGTTGGAGGGGCTTTCAAGCTGCCACAGGTGGAGGCGGCGGTTCCGGCGAACCGCTCAACTTTGCGGCGGCAGCCGGGAAAGCGCGGCATCTTGCACAGAGCAGACGCGCTGTAAAGGGCGGAGGCTGAAGATGTAAGAGAAGATGCGGTTAAAATGGCCAAAAAATGGGCTTCATGGCCAGAGAGCGGGAAAGAACTTTCTTCCTCGGGGCCTCCGTGGAATGCACATTCGTCTTCCAAGACCTCAAGAAGCCTGCAAAACTACGCCCTCATCCCACGTCTTTTTCTTCTCTTGTTCAAAAGAGTGGATCTCGCTGGTGGGATCCTGTCGCGGAAAATCACCTCATCATCGTCAACTCACTTTTCTGTCCATGCGTTACCTTCCCTTCGCCCTCCTGCTAGCCATTACCGGCAGCCTTTCTGCCCAAAAAGCCCCAGACGTCTCCAAGCTGGACCCCGCCATGGGTGTCAATAAGAAGGCGGAGGACAATCTGGAGTGGCATGATGTAACGACCTGGGGTGTGGAAGGTCGCATCCTGCCGGATCAGAAAAGACTGCGCTGGTTTGACCGCCTGCCAGCCAGTGCAGAGGGTAAAGTCACTCCAGCAGTCTGGAGTCTCAGCCGGGACAGCGCGGGCATGATGGCTCGCTTCAAGACGGATGCCACGGCCATCAGCGTACATTATAAACTGAGCAAGGACCGCATTGCCCAGCCCCACATGCCGGCCACGGGCGTCAGTGGGGTCGATCTGTATGCCCGCGACAAGGATGGTAAGTGGAAGTGGGTCATGGTCACCAAACCAGCCGCTCAGGAAGTGAAGGCGGAGATCATCAAGGGACTCGCCCCAGGTTATCGTGAATATGCAGCCTACCTGCCGCTGTACAATGGCATCGAGTCCCTGAGCATCGGGGTGCCAAAGGGCAGCAAGTTTGAGACCCTGGCTCCGCGTGAAAAACCCATCGTTTTCTACGGCACCAGCATCACTCACGGTGCCTGCGCCAGCCGTCCGGGCATGGTCCACACTGGCATTTTGGGCCGTCGTTTTGACATGCCTGTGGTGAATCTGGGCTTCTCTGGCAATGGCCGCATGGATGCTGCCGTGGGAGACTTCCTGGTGCAGATTGACGCTGCTGTTTATGTGATCGATTGCCTGCCGAATATGGGGCCTGCCGATGTGGCCGCCAAGTGCATCCCGCTGGTGAAACAACTCCGCGCTGCCAAGCCCAATACGCCGATCATCCTGGTGGAAGACCGTCGTAACAGCAATAGCTGGATCCTGCCTGCCAGGGACCAGTTTCATACGGATAATCATGCAGCTCTGAAAGCTGCGTATGAGACTCTGCTGAAAGACGGCGTGAAAGGCCTCTCCTACATTCCAGGTGACCACCTCTACGGCGACGACGCTGAAGGCGCGACGGATGCCTCCCACGCCAGCGATCTGGGCTTCATGCGCCAGTCCGACATCTTCGAACCAGTGATCCGTAAGGCTCTGGGCAAGTAAAAGTCAGCCGCCAATCAGGCGAACAAAAGGGCAACCCGCTGTGGCAGGTTGCCCTTTTCTTTTGATTCACCAGTCCCGAAGCCGCAGTTCCGCCTTATGCCAAGGCGATGAAATAACGGGTCGAATTCCGCGGCGGGGTGGAGCTTTTGAGGCCTAAAGCTCTGAGCATTTAGCTCAGACCTCTGACCGAGTTACTCAGTCGTCCGAGGCGGCAGCTTTTGAGCTAGCAGCAGGTGCAGGCTCAGCGGTCCCATTTTTCTCGGCAATTTTGGCTTTCACGGCCAGTTCGATCTCGGCATAGAGAGCTTCATCATTGCGCAGGGCTTCCTTGGCCGCATCCCGTCCTTGGGCGAGCTGGCTGCCTTTGTAGCTGATCCATGAACCGCGTTTCTGGAGCACATCAAAGTCCATGGCCAGATCCAGCATGGAGCCGACATTGGAGATGCCTTCGTTGTACATGATGTCGAACTCAGCTTCGGTATAAGGAGGCGCGAGCTTGTTTTTGACGACTTTCAGCTTCGTGCGGTTGCCCGTGACGGTGCCGTCGCTGCTTTTGATGGCACCGATGCGGCGGATATCCACACGCACGCTGGCGTAGAATTTCAGGGCTTTCCCCCCAGGGGTGGTTTCAGGATTGCCAAACATGACGCCGATTTTTTCACGGATCTGGTTGGTAAAGATGACGCAGGTGCGGGCCTTGGAGATGATGGCGGTGAGCTTTCTCAAGGCGGCGCTCATGAGGCGGGCCTGGGCACCCACGGTGGAGTCACCAATGTCACCTTCTAATTCCTGGCGTGTGACCAGAGCGGCCACGGAGTCAATCACAATGACATCCAGTGCATTGGAGCGGACGAGGGTTTCGCAGATGCGTAGGGCTTCTTCACCTGAGCTAGGCTGGGAAACCAGCAGTTCATCCATCTTCACACCCAGGCGGCGCGCATAGTTGGGGTCCAAAGCGTGCTCGACGTCAATGAAGGCAGCAAGTCCACCCGTCTTTTGTGCCTGGGCAACGACGGTGAGGGTCAGGGTAGTTTTACCGGAGGATTCTGGGCCATAGACTTCCACCACACGGCCACGGGCAAAACCGCCGACGCCGAGGGCCTGATCAATCAAGATATTGCCAGTCGGGATGACGGCCACGTCCACCTTTTCATTGCCAGCCATGCGCAGGATGGAGCCTTCTCCAAAGTCCTTATGAATCTGCTGAAGGGCCAGATCCAAATTGCGGGCACGGGCTTCAGCGATTTTGTTGTTATTCGCTTCAGCGGAGGATTCTTTTGCAGGGGATTTGGCCATGATAGTGTGATAAAATAGATGTTCTGGCGAACAGTTGGAGCATTTTTGCTCTTTCGTAAAGCACTTTTAATCGAAGGCTCGGATTTAAAGCAGGGAGCCAGGGTGAAGCAAGCGCCCAGACACCCATTCCGAAGAAGAAGTTGGCGGATGTCAGAACTCGGCGTAAGATGCGCGCCGCTGCCGATGCCACAACGCCCGCCATCCACTGCCGTCGGTGCCAACACCTGGCGTCTGACGTCCGACACCTCTGCTACCTCTGCCGACCAGCAGGCCGATGTCCGCCAGCGTGCTTTGCTGCTGGCCAATATGGCTGGTTTTTTAGGCGGCTACTTTGTGCTCTACAACCAGTGGCTCCAACTTGGCTGGGGGCTTCTTTTGGCCACGCTCTGGCTGCTGGCGGGTGGATATGAGAAAGTCAGTCAGGCCCTGCTGCGTGACCGTTGGATGCAGGCGATTGCTGCCCTTTGGGCGGTGCTTTTGGTGCGCAGTTCCGTCCTGGATTCTCCTGGAGCTAACTTGACGAGTCTCTGGCAGGGGTGGGCGAATAGTCTGCTGCTGCTGGGTTTCCTCCTCACTCTTTGGCAGGTCGCACGACACCCCAAGATCATAACTTCGTTGGGCAAGCCGCTGGTGGCCATGGCAGCGGTGGCAGCCTGTGTGAGTTTGGTGGTGTTTTATGTTTTGCACCCGCAAGGAGTTTTTGGCGAGCGCCTGAAGAACTGGTTTGTCTATGGGGGGTGGAATTCGGTCTGTTCCGGCCTGACCTTTGGTTTTGCGGCTTGCTGGGCCACGATGGCCTGGAATGAAGCCACGGAAAAGCGCGATCGTATTCGCTGGATGCTGGCCTTGGTGCCTCTGATGACGGCCACCCTGCTGACCCTGAGCCGGGGGGCGCTGCTGGCGCTGCTGTGCGGACACTTTGCTCTTTTTCTAGCGGTGGGTTGGCGGCGTGCGTGGAAGCCCTTAGTGCTGCTGCTGGGTTTTTTGACCCTGTTCCAAATCTCCGGCCCTCTTTTATCTCACCTCGCGGCCAAGGATGCGACTAAACGCTTGGGAATGGCCAATGAACAGGTGGCGGCCGAGCGTTTGGGAGACAGCGTGGTTTCGGCTAATCCCATGCAGGCAGCGGTGGAGCGCTCAGACAATGGTCGCTTCATCATTTATCGCGCCGCTTTCGGCTGCATGACGACTTGGCAGGATTGGGTTCTGGGTAAAGGGCTGTGGGCGGCGGATGACTGTTGG
>JAOZVT010000597.1 GCA_025869455.1 Prosthecobacter sp. | reverse complement strand
ATAGGCAAAGCCATCCGCTACAAAATCACCGAGAAAGCCACCTGCACTTTGACTGCCGTCCATGGCAATCACGGCCGGGTTCAGGCTGAGCAGGCTGCAACCACCAATCATCAGAAAGAGAAAACCGCTGCCGCGTAACAACAAAACATATTTGTCGACACTGCGCAAGGCGCGATGGTCCTGCAACACCACCCAGGCAACCCAGGTGCAGCACAGGGGGAATACATAGGAAAAATAACCGAAGAGAAAATACAGGCCTATGGCAATGGTTGCGCCGATCTGTCCACCAGCATTCAGTACTTTGCCCTGATGAAACCAGGCAGGATCGGTTGGCTGCCAGGTTGCCAGTGAGAGCAATACAAAGAGGGCGCAGGTTAATACCAGAATAAATCCGCCTTCACTCACGCGACGCATGAGGAACAACGGTAACATTTTTTTGCTCTTTGATGCTCTGGAAGTCATGTCTTGTTTGGCCATAATCTGGTTTAATACCCCGGTTTATATCATAATATCGTAACATAATTTGTAAGGAACGCCGAGATGCTCAACAGTAACAATCACCATCGCCTGATAATTCTTGGATCAGGCCCCGCCGGTTACACTGCGGCCGTTTATGCGGCACGCGCAAATCTGAACCCTTTTCTCATCACAGGGATGGAACCGGGTGGTCAATTAACAACCACAACGGAAGTTGACAACTGGCCGGGTGATGTAGAAGGTTTGCAGGGCCCTGCCCTGATGGAACGCATGCAGAAACATGCCGAGCGTTTTGACACAAAAGTCGTGTTTGATCATATTGTGAAAGCAGATCTGGGTCAACGCCCCTTTGTACTAAAAGGCGACACTGAAACGTATACCTGTGATGCCCTGATCATTGCAACCGGCGCTTCCGCACGTTATCTCGGTCTGGATTCTGAAAAGGCTTACCAGGGCAAGGGCGTATCTGCTTGCGCAACCTGCGATGGTTTCTTTTATCGTAACAAAAACGTGTGTGTCATCGGTGGTGGTAAT
>JAOZVT010000596.1 GCA_025869455.1 Prosthecobacter sp. | reverse complement strand
CTGTGTGAACATAGTCCTTGCGAGCGATAAGAAAATAATCAGTCAGAATACTGATGGCCATATAGCGAGGAATCCGGCGGAGTGGGTTGTATCTGGACAATTCCTCATAACGACGAGCTGCATAAAATGTTTTATGCGGATCATTGGCAAGTGCCTCAATCTGGTCCGGTCGCAATGGCAATCCAGGAGATGAATAGACCACTATCAAGGCATAGAGAGCTATCATCAAGAGGGCTAGAAGTGCCATCCCGCGCCGCAACCACATCATTCTCCTGATCCGCTGCGTGGCTGGTACAAAGGTGGGAGAGTTAGAGGTTTCAGAAGTCATAGCCGAATACAACTGACTCATAGACAACGGATCTCAAACTCAATGTTTCGCGAATCGTTTAGAGAGTTCGCGACAAGCTTCGGGGCCAAACCAAACCGGTTGGATCCAATACTTGTTCCGCGTTGTTACAATGCAGAGTTGACCACCCCGCAGACGATCCCACGGATATGGGAATGAATGCCCAATAACAATTCGGCTAACTTCAGCGACTGGGATTGTAATGCTCGTCCACCAGCCGTCGTAGTGGAACGAATCCTGTGAAAAGATCATCCTGCGGAATCTCAGTCGGAGCGCAGCTATACCTGCGATCAGGATCAAAACTCCTGTCAATTCAAAGACCTGCCCTAATAAAGAAATCAGGACGAAAAGGACCACCATGCATGTAACAAATCGTCCCCAGCGGACATTCGCAAAGATACTGGCCCTGAATTCTTTGGTGGTGATAAGATCCATTGAATTAGGTTTAGCTGAGTTATAAAAAAATCAAACCTCTCACAATGTAGAAGATGCTGCTTAGCGCAGTGGGAAGCGAGACAGAGAACAACCGTTAACCTGGCAATAGTCACAGGGCAGTCATGTCTGGTCTTCAATCGGAATGGTGAAATAGTCATCCATTTGAGAGATTGAAGGAGTGGATTCTGAGGGTGCTACATAATACAGCCCAGCGGCTCCTGTCCCGTTTGGA
>JAOZVT010000595.1:427-9397 GCA_025869455.1 Prosthecobacter sp. | reverse complement strand
CCCGCATACCCGATGCGGCCTGAAGGGACGCCGGAGGGGTGGAGTCAGACGGAAACATCTGGCAACACCTGATACTAGGTCCATCAAGCGCTACTTCAGAGCGCCACGAAGGACGTTAAAGTAGCCACCTGCATCCCCTCACCCAGGCCTCTCCGAGGTAGAGGGGCAGTGCTAGGGACTGCCGGATCACATTGGCTACCAAGGTTTTCATGAAAGCCACCTAACAAGACCAGTCCATATTGTTAAATGGCACATAGCCCCCTCACTTCACCTCCGCAAACCGAACCTCAATGCCTGGCATATCAGCAGTCAAGGCCGTGCCTTTTTCCACCCCTAACACACACATGGCCGTGGCCAAGGCATCACTGGTGGTGCAATCCGGGGCGATCACCGAACAGGCGATCCTAGACGTTAGACCAAGCCCCGTCTTCGGAGACAGGATGTGGGAATAGCGCGTCCCTTCGATTTCCACAAACTGATACAAATCTCCCGAAGTGGAGACCGCTCGATTGGCTAGCAGCAGCATCGTCAGTTCATCCTCATCCACCGGATGTGTAAAAGTGCGCAGCTTGACCTCCCAGCCCGTTCTCCCAGGAGGAGCCTCCCCCACCGCCGTGTCTCCACCCGCCTGTACCACCGCGCAGGGCAGACCCCGCTGCCTCAGCAAGCGCAGGCATTCATCTGCCGCGTAGCCTTTGGCAATGCCGCCTAGATCCAGTAAGGTTCCAGGCTGTAAGGTCACGGCTTCATGCTCAGCATCCAGCGTCACGCGGTGCCAGTCCGTTACCGCCAAAGCCTTTTGCAACCGCTCAGCAGGAGACAGCTTCCCATGCCTCCGACTCCTCCGCCAGAGTTGGGAAAGATGCCCGCAGGTAGGATCAAACGCGCCGTGGGTCATCTCGGCTAACTGCAAAGCACGGCCCAAGATGTCCCCCAGGGGCCGACTCACTTTCATAGGATACTGTGCCTCGGGAGCACACAGTTTCATCAGCTCGCTCGTGGGATCATAGTCGGTAAAAACTTGGTTCAGTTCCGCAATGCGGGTGAAGCAAGCCTCCGCTGCTGCCTCCGCCTGTTCACGATTTTCAGCATAACAAGAGATGCGAAACGTCGTCGCCATCCCCGGTCCATTGAAATCAAAACGTGTCGGCTCCGTGGCGGATAAAGAAAGCGCCCCGAATGCCCAGAGGCAGACGAGGCGCAGACAGTTCATGAAACGTGGATGGTTAGGCCACCAGAGTCTGATTCCGGTCAGGTCCCACACCCAGCAGGCTGACACGGGCACCTGTCAGTTCTTCCAGACGCTTCAGGTAGGCCTTGGCCAGATCAGGCAGATCAGCAAAGTTTTTGATCTGACTCAGGTCCTGCTTCCAGCCCTGGTGTGTTTCATAGATCGGCTCACAGGCTTCGATGTCTTCGATCGTGCTCGGCGGATAGTGGATCACTTCACCACGCAGCTTGTAAGCCGTACAGATATCGATGGTTTCCAAACCGTCCAGACCATCCAGGTTTGTGATAGCCAGTTCGTCAGCGCCATTGATCATGACCGCGTAACGCACCAGCACCGCATCCAGCCAGCCGCAGCGGCGGGCACGGCCCGTGGTGGCACCGTATTCACGGCCCATGTTGTGGAGCATGTCACCGATGTCATCATTCTCCGTGATGAACGGACCAGACCCCACGCGTGTGGTGTAGGCTTTGGCCACGGCCACCACTTTATCAATCATGCGCGGAGGCACGCCTGAACCTGTGCAAGCACCGCCAGAAGTGGTGTTAGAACTGGTCACGAAAGGATAGGTGCCGTGGTCAATGTCCAGATAAGTTCCCTGGGCACCTTCAAACAACAGACTCTTGCCTGCACGGATAGCTTCGTGGCAATAGACAGCCGTGTTGGTGATGTGCGGAGCCAAGACCTTGGCGGCTTCCAGCACTTGGACCACGGTTTCTTCCAGCGGCACTTCAGGCACACCAGCAGCGCGCAACGTTTCATTGTGCGTCACAATGCGCTCACGCAGTTCTCTTTCGAGCTGCTCTGGGCGGGTCAAAAGAATAGCGCGCAGGCCACTGCGCTCCACTTTATCCGCATAGGCTGGGCCGATACCGCGACCCGTCGTGCCAATCTTTTTGTCACCACGCTTTGCTTCGCGGGCCTGATCCAGACCCTTGTGATAAGGCAGCACCAAGTGAGCAGTCTCGCTGATCTTCAGATTTTCAGGGGTGATTTTGACGCCCTGTCCACGCAGCTTGGCCATTTCTTCCAGCAGGCCGATGATGTCCATCACCACACCGTTGCCGATGACGCACATTTTGTTTTCCCACAGAATCCCGCTGGGAATCAGGTGCAGGATGTATTTGGTTCCGTTGTTGATGACGGTATGTCCAGCATTGTTTCCGCCTGCAGCGCGGACGACGACATCTGTATTTTCCGTGAGGTAATCAACGATCTTACCTTTTCCTTCATCGCCCCACTGGGCACCGACAACAATGGTATTGGACATTACTTGAGCTTCTTCGCGGCGCATGGAGGCCGCATCCTTTTTTGGTTACCTGACAAATTGAATCATGCTGGCAGCTAGTCAAGCAGCCAGGGATCGCCATAGGATGCGATCATTAGACCGATGATTAC
The DNA here is from genome assembly GCA_025869455.1 of Prosthecobacter sp. Taxonomy (GTDB): domain Bacteria; phylum Verrucomicrobiota; class Verrucomicrobiia; order Verrucomicrobiales; family Verrucomicrobiaceae; genus Prosthecobacter. Next base: position 6,771 of record JAOZVT010000595.1, on the reverse strand, counting down.
GCAGTCATTTGGCTGAATGAAAAGGCTGCATAAGCGCAGACCAGGAGGGCTAAAATGCCCAGGCCGATGAGGGCTCCCGCACCATTTCCTTTGGCTTTGACCTTGGGGCCGAAACCGGAGCGGCGGCTTTTATCAATCTGGACCGCGCCATAGCCACTGCTGGACATGGTACGCGTAGGGGCACTGTAAGCAGGAGCTTCTTCAAAGTCGCCAACGAAGACGCACTCCACATTGCCCAAAGAAAAGGAGCCACCGTGGTCGAGTTCCAGACGCTCCACACGCTGCCCAGCGATTTTGGTGCCATTTGTGGAACCCAGGTCGGTCAAAACCCACGCTCCCCCTTCAATGGCCACTTCGCCATGATGGCTGGAAACGGAGTCATGATCGATAACAAGGAAATTGTCATCGGCGCGGCCTAGCGTCATACGCTCAGCGGTCAGCTCGACTTCGCCAGTGGTGCCTTCGGGGGTAGTGTACTGAATTTTTGCCATACCTTATGAGGATTTAGCAGGGCCACGCCAGACTGGCAAGCCGCAATCCTAACCGCGTGTTCGGTTAATTTCGGGAATTTGAGCCCTCAAACCGGATTTTTGAGCCTCAGCTCTCCGCCAAAACCCCTTATTTAGACAACACTCCCCTAAAAAACTGGATCCCGCCAAAGAGAATGGCCCCCCAAGCAACCACATAAGTCCCACCTCCCGCAGACGATAAATAAGTAAAAACCGTTACCGCCAGTCCGCCAAAAAACCAAAGTCCACCCACTGTCATGTCGCGTTGTGCCCTTTTTTCTTGATATGCTTTAACGCGGCGGCGACTGCCGCGCATGTACTGCCGGGAAGGGTCGTATCCCACATTTTTTAGATGAGGATTAACGGCACGTTGAGGGATCAAATTCGCCATTCCAGCCTGATCCTGACCTAAGACATTCGAAAGATTCCTCCATCTGAAGTCCCTAATATTCTGGAGCTGTTCTGGAGTTTGTCCGTTTTCCAGCAGAACCACGTGGGCATGACTCAGTCTTTTCGCCTCCATTTGGGCTTTCAACTCCTCCACATTGAAGGGGCCTGCAACATGACTTCCCTCACGGTGTCTGACATAGTATCTCATATCTCTTATAAAAATGCTTAGTGGCTGCAAACCGGATTTTTGAGCCTCTGTTCTCCGCCAAACCCCCTTATTTAGACAACACTCCCCTAAAAAACTGGATCCCGCCAAAGAGAATGGCTCCCCAAGCAACCATATAAGTCCCGCCGCCGGAAGCCGCTAAAAAGGTAAAAGACGTTACCGCCAGTCCTCCAAAAAACCAAAGTCCTCCCACCATCATGTCGTGGTTCGCCTTTTCTGCGTGACTAACGATCGCCGCCGTTTCTGGAGTCAACATCGCAGGCGGATCCAGTTCTAGAGCTGCCACATTCGAAATGGCCATCCATTTGAAATCCCAATAATTCTGGAGTTGTTCGGTCGTTTGTCCGTTTTCCAGCAGAACCACATGGGCATTGCTGAGAGTTTTTGCGTCCATTTGGGCTTTCAGTTCCTCCACATCGAAGGGGCCTAAAACATGACTTTCTCCACGTTCCCTGACAAAGTATCTCATATCTGTTATAAAATGCGTAGTGACCGCAGATAACATTTTCTAAGCCAAACGAGCCACCAAAATCTAGGCTGCTCGCCAAAAAACGGCTAGCCTGCACACAAAACCATCCTTCGGCAGCACAGGGATACGTGAATTTGGCTTTCCACCTGCGTTTAAGGAAGATGCTTCGCGCTTTTCTCCTGATCCTTCTCACCGCTTCTTCGGCATTTGCCCAAACCAGTGTCTTAACCCAAGGCGTTGTGGGAGACGGTATCGCGGATGATACAGCCGCCATCCAAAAAGCGGTGGATGCGCATGGCAGCCTCTTTTTCCCCAAAGGCATCTACAAATTGACCCAGACCATCACCGTGGATCTGGCTAAAACAGGCCCAGCGGGGCTTTCTGGCGACGGCACTGCCCGCTTCCTCATGACCGGGACTGGACCCGCCTTCTTACTGATTGGCCACCATGAAGGAACCGCTGCCCCGACCACGGTGAAACCCGAAATCTGGCAGCAAGAACGCACGCCCATGCTCAGCGGCTTTGAAATCTTTGGCACCAACCCAGAGGCCGACGGCCTATCCATCGGCGGAGCCATGCAGGTGACTCTGCACCGCATCGTCGTCACCCATTGCCGAAATGCCATCACCCTCACCCCACGAAATCGCAACGTGCTGATCAGTGACTGCCATCTCTATGACAACACCGGCATCGGCATCTTCCTCGACCACCTGAACCTGCACCAGACCAACATCGTCGGCTGCCACATCAGCTATAACCGAGGTGGAGGCATCGTCTCACGCGGCGGCAATGTGCGGAATCTGCACATCGGCACTTGCGATATCGAAGGCAACCACCATCCCGAATCCCCACCCTCCGCCAACATCGAGCTGGACTCCACGGACGGTTCCATCGGCGAAGTCGCCATCACAGGCTGCACCCTCCAGCACACCAGCAAAGCTCCCGGTTCAGCCAATATCCGCATCCTGGGCGCAGGCACCGACCCCAGCCTGGAGCGTCGCGTTGGCCGCGCCCACACCCGCGAAGGCAATGTCACCATCAGCGCCAATGTCTTCAGCGACGTCCGCGTGAACATTGAAGTCAAAGAATCGCGCGGAGTCGTCATCACCGGGAACACCTTTTGGGAAGGTTTTGAGCACGACCTCCTGGCCGAAAATTGCGAGCACCTCATCGTCAGCAGCAACAATTTTGACCGCAACCCCCGCTATGCCGTCAATGGCTTTCAAGATGCCGAAAACAACGGCCTCGTTTTCAAAAACTGCACCGACACCTCCCTCACGGGCAACATCATCGCCGGAGTCCTGAGAAAACGCGCCGCCGTGGACATCGAAGGCGGACGCCGACTCATGATCACCAACAACAGCATCCTGGATAGTGAAGGCGTGGGCCTGCGACTGGAAGGCGTGGATAGCAGCCTTATCAGTGACAACCTCATCCGCGACGACCGAGCCGCCGACCTCAAATCCAAAGAACCCTCCCTGCTCATCCTCGGCAGCGGCGACAACCAAATCGGCGCCAACCTCCTGGGCAACGGCAAGCAGGTGAAGTGAGATAAGGCGTAGGTCAGTTGGGCCCCAACTGACTCAGGGCACGCCTCGCCACAAAACCAACTCCGCACGTCCTTCCCACCCCTCCACAGCAAAGCCTGCAAAGGCCATCCACCCGCCAGAACGACCGTTGCAGGCGCAACGGTGCTACAAGTAGGTCAGTTGGGCCCCAACTGACTCAGGGCACGTCCCGCCACACAACCAACTCCTCACATCCCTCCCGCTCCGCCACAGCGAAAGCTGCAAAGGCCATCCACCCGCCAGAACGACCGTTGCAGGCGCAACGGTGCTACTTTTTAACGCCCTTACTTCTGCCCGTAATACGCGCCCGGCCCATGCTTCCGCAGGTGGTGCTTATCTAAAATATGGCGAGGTATCGGGGCCATGGCCGGATTCACGGCCAGTGCCTCCAGAGCCATGTGCGCGCACATTTCTAGCGCGATGCTGTTATTCAAAGAATCCATGGCCGTCTTGCCAAAGGTAAACGGCGCATGGTGCAGTTGCAGCACGGCAGGCATTTCCAGAGGATTCAGCCCCAGTTCACGAAGTCGCTCCACGATGGCCACCCCGGTGAAGTGCTCATAGTCAGCCTCCACCTCCTCAGGAGTCAGCGCACGCACGAGAGGGACCGTGCCATAAAAATGATCCGCATGGGTCGTCCCATAACAGGGCAAATCCCGCCCCGCCTGCGCCAGCACTGTGGCATGCAGACTGTGCGTGTGTGTCACCCCGCCGATCTCTGGAAACTCCCGGTAGAGATGCAGATGCGTTTTTGTATCGGAAGACGGACGCAGCTTTCCTTCCACCACGTTCCCTTCTAAATCCAGGATCACGATGTCCTCTGGGGTCAGTTGCCCATAGTCCACACCGCTGGGCTTGATACCCCACAGACCGGAGACCCGATCAATGCCCGACACGTTTCCCCAGGTCAGACGCACCAGACCACTCGGTTCCAGAGCACGATTGGCGGCACAGACTTGGTTTTTAAGGTCAGCTAAGGTCATGAGTCGTGAAGTTCCGGCAGCGACGCTGCCTTTTCAAGAGCGACAATCCGGGTTTGGCAAGGACGAACTTCATCTCGACGCTCCCCGTCTCCCGTGCTAGGCATCCCCTCCCGCAGGTCTTACTTGCGGTCGTTTTTCCCAACTCCACATGGCCCTAGCCCCTCCTACGAAGAATCCATCTCAGATGACCGATGCTGAGATTGCGCAGTTAAAAATGCCGTATGGACGCATCCTAGAATATTTGAAGCCCTGGATGGGGCGTTTCATTTTCGGGGTGCTCATCGGTGTCGTCGCCGCCGCCTTCAATGGCGTGCTCATCGTCGGTATCTCACTCATTTTCCAGCTCGTCCTAGATGGCGGAGCCAAAACCCTGGGCGAGCCACTGGATCTGCCCGTCTTTGGCCAGGTCAATGTCGCTGAAATGCTCGGTCTCGCCACGGATACGCCCATGGGCCTTACGGGGGTGATCATTGCCTGTGCCTTCATTCCCGTGCTCATGTTCCTGAATGGGTTTCTGGAATATCTGAACAAATACCAACTGGCCTGGGTGGGAAATAAAATGCTGTTTCACATCCGTAGCGATGTCTTCCGCAGCGTCCTCCGCCAGTCCCCCGCCTTCTTCAGCCACACCAAGGCTGGAGAGCTGATGCAGACCGTTTTCAACCAATCCCGCGTGGCCCAAACAAACGCGGTCCAGCTAGTGCAACTCCTGACGAATCGGCCCCTGACTATCATCACGATCTTGTACGTGCTCTTTTCCAAGGACTGGTTCTTCACCCTCATGTCCCTGGTCATTTTCCCGCTCTGCCTAGCGCCCATCATCACCATCGGGCGGAAAGTGCGCAAAGCGGGCTCACGAGAAGAAAAAGAAGTGGGTACCATGATGACCACCATGCACGAATCTTTCACCGGCATTCGCTTGGTCAAAGGTTATGCGCGGGAGGAATACGAAGTGGAACGCTTTGACCGCGCCAATGCGGAGATGTGTAAAAACATGCTGCGCTGGACCCGCGCCATGGAATTGATCGGCCCCATCGTGGAAGCCGTGGCCTCCATCGGCATTGCCGCAGGTCTGGTGTATTTCTGGTATCAGCAAAAAGGCTCCAGTGACCTCATCGTCCTGATCATGTCCCTGACCAAGATCTACCCGCCGGCCAAGGAACTGAGCAAGGTGAACCTGCTCATGCAAAAGACCGTCTATGCCGTGAACAAAGTGGTCCACCTGCTGGAGCGCGAAGCGGACATCAAAGACGCTCCAGGTGCCCCAGAACTGGCCCGTGTCAAAGGTGGCGTCACCTTTGAAAACATCTCCTTTGGTTACAGCAACGAAGACGGCAGCAAGCTGGACCGTGCCGCCATCAATGGCATTCACCTGGACCTCGTTCCTGGCAAATTCTACGCCCTGGTCGGACCGAGCGGAGCCGGAAAGAGCACCCTCTTTTCCCTGCTTCTACGTTTCTACGATCCTGATTCTGGCCGTGTCTTGCTTGACGGAGTCGATATCCGTTCCGTGACCCAAGACAGCGTGCGCGGAAACATCGGCCTCGTCAGTCAAGACACCTTCCTCTTCCACGACACCATCCGTGAAAACATCCGCTACGGTCGCCTGGATGCTACCGAGGAAGAGATCATTGCTGCCGCGAAAAAGGCCCATGCTCACGAATTCATCCTGCAAGTCCAAGGCGGCTACGATGCCGTCGTGGGTGACTCTGGCTGCAATCTCTCAGGCGGTCAAAAACAGCGCCTTTCCATCGCCCGCGCCATCCTCCGCAATGCGCCGATCTTGTTGTTAGACGAAGCCACCAGCGCCCTGGACACGGAGACGGAAAAGATCATTCAGGAAGCCATTCATGTACTTTCCGAAGGCAAAACCGTCATCGCCATCGCCCACCGCCTTTCCACCATCATGGAAGCCGACCAGATCATCGTGATGCGGGATGGCCTCGTCGCCGATAAAGGCAACCATGAAGAACTCCTGAAAAGCAGTGAGCTGTATCAGAAGCTCTACTCCCTTCAGTTTCACGACTAGGCCCCAAGTAGGTCAGTTGGGCCTCCAACTGACTCAGGGCACGTCCCGCCCCACAACCCATTCCGCACATCCCTCCCGCTCCGCCACAGCGAAGCCCGCAAAGGCCATCCACACTCCAGAACGACCGTTGCAGGCGCAACGGTGCTACAAGTAGGTCAGTTGGGCCCCAA
>JAOZVT010000595.1:0-417 GCA_025869455.1 Prosthecobacter sp. | reverse complement strand
CTGACTCAGGGCACGTCCCGCCCCACAACCCATTCCGCACGTCCTTCCCGCTCCGCCACAGCGAAAGCTGCAAAGGCCATCCACACTCCAGAACGACCGTTGCAGGCGCAACGGTGCTACTTGCGACTACCAAGCGGCCACCACTTCATACGCATAACCCACCAGATACTCTGTCTCTGGGATCGTCGCTAAAATCGGATGGTCAGGGCGTTGAGTGTAAACAGCCACACGGCGCAGTGTTTTACGGGCATCCACCGCTGCATCTTCGATGCTTGCATGGAACTCGCCCGTGCTCACATGGTGACTGCAACTGAAGGTCGCCAGAATGCCACCCGGCTGCAACATTTTCAGAGAGCGCAAATGGATCTCTTTGTAACCACGCATAGCGTCTTTAACATTCGCCTTGGTCTTGGTGAA
>JAOZVT010000594.1 GCA_025869455.1 Prosthecobacter sp. | reverse complement strand
CGAGAAACCCGTGGCCGCCTATGATGCGGACAACCGCGCGGTGCTCGACTACCTGAAATCTCACGAAGCCTGCACAGGGCGTCTGGGATCTTTCGGTCCCTGCATCGGCGGTCATCTGACCTACCGTGCCGCCCTCCAGCCAGATGTGGCCGCTGCCGCCTGCTTCTACCCGACGGATCTGCACAAACGCAGCCTGGGCGCAGGAATGAACGACGACTCCCTAGCACGCGCGGCGGACATAACCGGGGAGCTGATGCTCGTTTTTGGCCGCCAGGACCCTCACGTCCCTGCTGAAGGCCGAGCCATGATCTATCAGACCCTGACCGACGCAGGGGTCAATTTCACCTGGCACGAATTCAATGCCGCCCACGCTTTCCTGCGCGATGAAGGCCTCCGCTACGATGCTGAACTGGCCCGCCAAGCACTGGGCATGACCGTCGATTTCTTCCGCCGCTGTCTGTGAGAGTTCCGCGAAGGAAGTTGCCGTGGGCCGGAAAATGAGTCATTTTAACCTCATGACTGCCACCTATGAAACCATCATGGTTGCTGCCCTGCAATTGACGCCGGACGAACGGTGCCGCATCGCTGCCACTCTGTGGGAATCTGTTGGCCAACCGAGCCAAGATCTGGCGGAAGACAAGCTGGAAACGATACTGGACCAGCGCGAAGCTGAAATGGATGCGGATCCTTCTCATGAGATCAGTCATCAGGATTTCATGGCTCATTTTTCCGCACGACGTTCGTTGTGAAACTTACTTATCACATTGCGGTTCAGCATGAAGTTGATGAGGCCTGCCAATGGTATGATGAGCGCAAAGACAAACTCGGAGATGAGTTTTTCAACGAGGTGGTAAGGATATTGGGTCTGATTGAAGCAAATCCTCAAGCCTTCCCCCCTGCCCCATTTGGCCGCCGCAAGGCCCGGTTAAAACGCTTCCCCTACTCCATCTGCTATCGGATTCATGCGGAGAAGGTTCGCATTCTGTCTGTTTGTCATGACAAGCGACATCAGATC
>JAOZVT010000593.1 GCA_025869455.1 Prosthecobacter sp. | reverse complement strand
TTGAGCAAACCCTCGGCGCGTTGTTGCAACTCGGTAGCGTCCGGCTTGACCTTGAGAGCGAGAGTGGGAAGCAGGACATTTTCCAGCACGCTGCATTGCGGCATGAGGTGATGAAGCTGAAAAATGAAGCCGATTTTTTCGCTGCGCAGGGCGGCGAGTTGAGCCGGGGTGCTTCCGGCAATGGCAGTGCCGTCAAAGGTATATTCCCCAGCGTCAGGAACATCCAGTGTGCCTAGGATATTGAGAAGCGTGCTTTTCCCACAGCCAGATGGACCCACGATGGCGACCGACTCACCCGCCTGGATGGTCAGCGAGACATCACGCAAGACTGGCACCACATTGCCACTGCCTGGTTCGCGGTATGACTTGGAAATGTGAGTGAGTGTAATCAGTGACATGGCTGGACTAGGGTAGGGGCTGGCGAATGGGCTGGAAAGAGGAAACGTTTGAAATGCTGCGGAGATAACAGACAAGTTTGCATCAGGCTCCTTCTTGACCCTGGCCGAGCCGGTAGGCGGTTGGTGTCATGCCTGTGTGACGGCGGAACCAAGCCGTGAAGTGTGGTGGATGTTTGAAGCCCAACGCAAAGGCCATTTCTTTCAAGGGCACATCCTCCTGAAGGAGACGCTGGCGCGCATTTTCTAAACGACGACGATCCAAATAGGCTTGGGCGGTGGTGCCTAGTTCATCTTTCAGAAGTTGATGAATGCGGCGTGGGGTCAGGGATAGTTCTGAGGCCACCTCGTTTAAATCCAAGGCGCGATCCAGTGGCCAGTCTTGCAACCACTGGCGCAAATGCTGAGAGCGTCGATCTTCGGCCCGTGTGCGTGGGGTTGGGTGGATGTGGTTCTTTTCTAGAACGGCTGTGTATTCGGCAAACCAAAGCCGAAAGGCCGCTTCGTGTCGTGACCAAGCCTGAAGCGTGCGGTTTATCTCAGCGGTTCCTTCACGGTAACTCACTTCCTTTTTACGCCAGTGCACTTCGGTGAAAAGCGTCTCAGTGACTTCCAGTAAACGCTTCACACGATAGCCGGGGAGCGTGATGTTTAAGCCGACGCTGTATAGTGGGAGTCCATCTGGCCACTGGCAGCGAAAACCAACGGATAAGAGATGCGTGTCTTCTGCGAACCATTGTTGGCGACTACCGGGCGCGGAAAAAAAAGCGTGGCCGGGTCGGACATCGATCTCCTTTTCGTTAGCCCGGATTTTCACTCGCCCCTTTTCCACAAAGAAGACGCCAGGAGGGACGATGATCTCTTGCGACCATTGGAGTGAATGAGGTGTGGCACCTCGGTACACCCAAAGCCAATCAAAGGTGATGCCACGCCAGAGTGCTGGTGGGAAATGAGGAATGGTCGGCATGAGAACGAATGAAACGGAGCGTGAACACCTGTCATGGCAAGAGGTATTCAGTCCACAAAGGGTGTAAGCGATTTCATGGAGGCATAAGTCTCAGCTCTTGTCATGGCTAGGCTGAGTGTGTTGAAGTCCAGGTATGTATCGAACCTTTACCTGCCTGCTTCTTCTGACTGCTTTTAGCCAGATGTCAGCTCAAGAACCACGCCAGATCAGCGGGATCTACCCGCATCTGGCCATGTTTAACAATGAGGGCGAATGCGGAACAGGGGCTGTGGTGCCGTGGGCGGATCGCCTGTGGGTGATCACTTATGGTCCGCATCTGCCCTTTGGTTCCAGTGACAAACTGTATGAGATCACGCCAGAGCTTCAGCAGATCATTCGTCCTGAAAGCGTGGGAGGCACGCCTGCGAACCGAATGATCCATCAGGAATCACAGCAGCTCTTGATCGGGCCCTATGTGATCGATGCCTCACGAAATGTGCGTGTGATTCCGCTTAACAAAATGCCTGGTCGTCTGACGGCCAATGCACGACATCTAACCGACCCTGAGCATAAGGTGTATTACGCGACGATGGAAGAAGGACTCTACGAGGTGGATGTCAAAACTCTGGAAGTCACCGGTTTAATCAAGGATGGAAACAAACCGAAGGAGGGGTTCTCCCAAGAGACGGCACCTGCCACTGTCGCCTCCGAATTGCCAGGGTATCACGGCAAGGGAATGTATAGCGGCCAGGGGCGTGTGGTCTATGCCAACAACGGAGATCGTGACAAACGTGTTTTGACAGATCCCTCCACGCCCAGTGGAGCTTTGGGACAGTGGGACACGCCAGGGAAAGACTGGAGTCTGGTGCGTCGCAATCAATTTACGGAAGTCACTGGACCTGGTGGTATCCGTGGCAGTGAACATCCTGAAACGGACCCTATCTGGAGTATCGGTTGGGACTATCGTTCCCTCATTTTGATGTGTCTGCATGAAGGCGAATGGAAACACAGCTATCGACTGCCGAAGTCCAGTCACAGCTATGATGGTGCACACGGCTGGAATACCGAGTGGCCACGCATTCGCGACATTGGAGAAGATGAACTGCTGATGACCATGCACGGCACGTTTTGGAAATTCCCCAAGGGTTTTGCACCCACCAACAGCGCGGGCATCACGCCACGCAGCAATTACCTGAAGGTGATCGGTGATTTTTCTCGCTGGGGTGATCGGGTGGTTCTTGGGTGTGATGATTCGGCTAACAAAGAGTTTCTCAATGTTCGTAAGGCCAAGGGAAATCTCGCTGGTCCTGGCAAGTCTCAGTCAAACCTGTGGTTTGTGAACCCGGAGAAACTGGATGCCTTAGGCCCCGTGATCGGTCGTGGTGCGGTTTGGTTAGAAGATGAAGTCAAGGCTGCCGAAGTGAGCGAGCCTTACCTGTTTGCTGGTTACAAACATCGTTCCCTGCAACTCGTGTCAGGCAGTGACCATGAGGTCAGCATTTCCATCAAGGTGGATCTGAAAGGCGACGATGTCTGGCAGGACAAAATGGCGATCAAGCTGCCTGCTCATGGCAGCCAGTGGATCGAATTTCCTGAGAAGGATCCCGGTGTTTGGTTGAAGTTACAAGCCAACGACACGGCAGAAAAATTCACCGCTTTCTTCCACTATCGCAATGATGACCTTCGCTCAGACAAGGCGGATCCTATCTTTGATGGAATCGCCATCCAAGGAGATCAGGCTGTCACCGGAGGAGTCATGCTGGCTCGTGGTGCGGAATATAAGAATCTACGCTTTATCTCGGAAGCTCCAGGAAGCTCGGCCAGTGTTTATGATCTCGGCAGCGCCTTTGATTTGGTGGCTAAAGACGATCCTGCGGGACTGGCGTGGACCACTAAAAATGCAGCCATTCCTGAAGGTGTGCTGGAATTTGATCTGGCGTCAATTCTCTACACGGATAAAAAAGGCCGCTGGCGCCTGCCACGCGGGAACGCTGCTTTTGATCAGGCTGGTACACTGGGGACTGAGCGTGTGTGCCGCGAAGTCTGCACGGAACGTGATCTCTTCAATGCAGGCGGTACCTTTTTTGAGCTGCCTGCGGAGAATGCCGGTGGGTTTGCCAAAATCCGTCCCGTAACCACTCACAATCATCGCATCAAAGACTACGCCAGTTATCGCGGTTTATTGCTGATGAGTGGCATTCGTCAAGATGCCCAAGGCGAGCACATTGTTCACTCCACCGATGGCAAAACTGCGCTGTGGGCAGGGGCGGTGGATGATCTCTGGCAGTTTGGTAAACCTCGCGGTTTTGGCGGCCCTTGGAAAGACTCCAGGGTCAAAGCTGGCGAGAGCAGTGATCCCTATCTTTTCACAGGATATGATCAAAAAGAACTCACGCTAAAGAGTGATAAGCCAGCGAAAATTCGCGTGGAGACAGATCTGACTGGCACGGGACTCTGGGTGACTTACCAGGAATTTGAGGTTAGTCCTGAAACACCCGTGACACATCGCTTTCCTGCTTCCTACGGAGCCTATTGGTTGCGCTGCGTGAGTGATACGGAAGCAACCGTGAGCGCACAGTTGAAGTATGAGTAGTTGTTGTTAATTGCTTTTTGTTAGGCTGGCGAGGATGCTTTGTGTTGAATATCGTGATTCTTCCTCGTCAGCCTTAACCCGATCAATACCGCGATCAGCCCGATCAATCCGCCCAGGTAGCTGGCATTGTGAATGTATCCGACCCGGATGAAGGCCAGTGTGTCTTCAATGTTATATCCTGCGAACATTTCGTTCCAGTAGTCCAAGCTGGGATCCTTTAAGGAGGTGGGGGCCAGACGGTCTGCGACACAAGCAAAGACGAGGGCGGCGAGGATCATGACACCCACGCCGATCAAGCTGCGTCTTGCAGCTACTTTGACAGGTTCATGAGGAAGCGTGATGCGTCCCATGAACCACCCTGCAAATAGGCCCACCCACCAAGTGGCCAAGAAACCAATTTTCACCACCGTGACATGGATCGGTGCTGTTGAGTCCAGGTAATCAAACTGTATCAATTTGAACTTGGTGAAGTATTCAGGGCCAAGCCGAAAGGTGATTTGGTCATGAACGATACCATAAGCTCCGGCGATGATGGAGCCGACCAGACCAAAGATCATCATCCAGCCAAACTGGCGGAGGGTGATTTTGGGGTAAAGGAGATTCATGATCTCATGGGTTTAAGAACCGCGCATCATCCCATTGAAAGGCTTTCTTTTGGCCTAACAAGAGATCATAAATGCCGTAGTTGGTTTTCATCATCTCGGTGAGCATGTCTTTCCATGGGCGATCCGCGACACTGATGAGGCCTGTGTTGTAGCCCTCGCCATTGTATTTGCTAAACCAGCGGCCCGTGGTGGCTTGGTCCACCAGCGTGAACCATTCAATGCCGATGACAAAACCAAGGGCAGCGCTTTGCTCAACATAGTTGCGATACGCAAGCCCACGTTCTTGTTGGTTTTTGAGCTCTCGTCCCCCAATCAGGCCGCTATCTTTGGGGGATGACCAAAAGAACTCACTGAGCATCATGGGTTTGTTGCCCGTCCATTCGTGAATGCGACGTAGAGAAGCAGTGTCCACACCGTAGGTGTAGTAGTTGTAAGAGACGACGTCCACATGCCTTCCCATGATGCGGCAGAGTTGTTCATCCTGAATCGTGATGGGCTGAAGACGGCTGCCGATGAGCAAATGATTCCGGTCATGTTGGCGATACAAACGCTCTATTTGAGCGAAGTAGGTTTCCATGAATTGGCCTACAAAATCGTGCATGTCGGTGCGGGCTTGATCGGTGTTTGTGGCCAGTCCTGCATCCAGTAATTCTTCGAAACCATGGGCGCTGGATTGCCACGCTTGATTGAAGGCTTCGATGCTTGCGTATTTCTCTTTCAGGAAGGCCACTAGCTTTTGTTTGCAGGCATGCTTTCCAGTCAATGATGGGATGACGCGCGGCAGTTCGTCATAGCGCGGTTCATTGACAATGAAGTAACCAATGAGCAGTGGATCGGCTGCTGCTTGAGGAAGTTCGCGCGCAAAGTTTTCGGCAATTTTGGTTTCGGTCAAAGGTTCATAGGGATCCCACACTTCATGAGCTCCCGGGATGCGTGGCAAGCCTTCCCATTCATTGATGGGGAGATGCGCCACGTAGGGGAAGCTGCTTTTTTCGCAAGCCGTGGGTGGCTTGGGGCTGAAGGCACCGATGGAATTGAAACCCCATTGGCGAACGCGAGGAATCATGCGGGCCGCGTGCTCATCCAGGCTGTAAGGCGTGCCAAATTTCTTGATGGTATTGGCCAAATAAAAGGAGAAGTGGGCATTGTCATCGCCTGGACGGAAAGCCGTGGCAAACTCACTTTGAGGGGATGGAAGCCATTCGTAGATGTCCTCACGGCCCTTGATGTATGTGTAGTCGTCATTAGGCGCAAAACCGCAGACGCCGAGATGAAAAAAGGCATTGCCATCTGGGTCCACTAACCAGGTTTTATCCTTCTTGGTTTCGATGTGGAAGTAACCCGTCTTCTTGAGATCTAGCTTAGCCATACTTCCAGGTAGGCCGCCGAATTGGTCAGTGGCTGGTGGCGTTAAGCTAGCGTAGTAGGCTTCATCGGCAGCGACGTCAGCCTTGAGATCGGCTTCACGGAGAAGCTTATTGGGGAAGGTGTCTTTGATCGTTTGACCAAAAACATCCACCAGCTTGGCGGAGGCGGTGAGGTTTGTGGTGAGCCTCACCTTAGCGGTCGCGTGATCAGCCCAATAGGGGACGATGAAATGCCAATGATAGGTAGCCCAGTTCCATTCACGATTGTCGGTGAGTTGTTGGAAGGCAAAGTCAGGAGTGGTGATTTGCAGGCTTTGACCCTGCGCATTTTGCAGTTTAAAGGTGGTGGCGTTCAGGCTGGCAACTTGCGGAACTTGAGGTTTGTCTGGAGGAAACGCGCCTTCGCTCTCCCCGACTCTCCAGGTGCCTCCCTTGGCAAAGCCGATGTCGATGAGCATGCTCATTTTCCATGACTTCACATCAGCCGACACTTGAGTGAAGGTGAGCGTGATGTCTCCCTGGTCAATGGTTACGATGCATTGTGCGCCGCCTTCATAAGTGACGATCGTGCTGCTGCCTGTGGCGTTGGCTTGGGTTTGAGGATGAATCGTCTGACTGTTGTCGCCGCAAAATTCAGGGTAGCTGAGCGAAAAGGTGCCGAGACTGCCAGCGGTGACCTCGATGCCTGCTGAGGTGGTTTTTAACTCTGCGGCCAGAGCGGGAGCGGCGACAATAAGCAGCGCCAAGAAAAGACGGAGGATCATGGGATGTATGTAGTACCAGCTATGGATCAGGACTGATGCAGCACATGGAGTCGTAGCAGTGCCAGCACGCTGACGCTATCGCGAATGCGTCCATCCAGCGTCATCTGAATAGCCTCGGTCAAAGGGAGTCGTTTAACCTCCAATTGCTCCGTTTCTTCAGGCATGGCATCCCCAAAGCTGAGGTCACGTGCGACGAAGATATCGCAGACTTCATTGGTGGTGGAATTGGAAAGCTGGAGTCCCATGAGCAAGGGCTCGATCACTCGCGCGGTGATGCCAGTTTCTTCCAAGAGTTCACGCCGGGCGCATTCGGCGGGCTCTTCTCCCGGCGGGCAGCCACCTTCTGGAATCTCCCACTCGTAGCGTTCATGACAGTAACGCCATTGGCCGACTAACCAAGTAAAGCCGTTTTCATCCACAGGCACCACGCCGACAGCGCGGTTTTTATACTCCACAACCCCGTAGATGCCTTTGCCACCGCTGGGATTGATGACCTGATCTTCCCTCACGCGGATCCAGGGGTTGGCGTAACCTTCCCGAGTGCTGAGGGTGGTCCAGGGATTGCTGAATTCAGGAAGGGTTTGCATGGTTGGCAGTTGTTTACATGCTTTGTGCGGGTTGAAAAGCCGGAGACTCAGAAAGCTTCACGGTTTCTATTCAACCCACTGCCACAGCCAACCTTGCTGCTCACCTACTGCATGCGATAGTAACCATCGGGGTTGTACATCCAGTAGGCATCCATCGGATTCAGTCGGGGCAAGAGGGCGATGGGTTTGCCGCGTTCGTCGCTGCTTTCCACCACACCGCTTTCCAGGTGTCCAGGAGGCATGATGCGGATGGGGGTGCCGATGGTCTGGGCCGGAGGCTGCGTGCTGTCGGGGTGACGAAGCATGGCTGTTTCTTCGATCTCTTCCACGATGGTATCCACCCATTTGAGTTTTTGGGCCACGTCAGCAAACTCATTCCAATCTCCCGTGGATGACTCCTGGTACATGCGTTTGATGAATTCATCCCGTGTGATGCCCATCTTCTCCGCCACAGGGTCTGCGAGACGCTTCCACCATTCTTCCAGTTCCTGCACGCTTTCACGCTGCTGAGTCAGGTTCCCCATGACGCCTGCGGAAAGCTGATGATGCAGGATGACGGCATTGGGATAAGCATACGAATGCTTCGATACGGTGGTGATGCAGGCCGCCATGCTGGCCGCGAAGGATTTGACGACGGTGTAAACCGGGGCCTTGGAGCCATGCATGGCCTTGATGATCTTATAACCCGCCATGACGCTGCCACCTGGGCAGTCATCAATCACGATGAAGATAGGCGCTTCTTCATCACGATTGTTAAAGTAGGCAATGCGGTCCGCCATGCTGTCTGCGGTCTTGGAGGTAATGACGCCATTGAGAGCAATGGTGCGGTCAGAAAGGATGAGTTTATTACCCAGGAGTGGTTCTTTGAGGTAGGTCGGGGCCTTGCCGCTGGCGTAGGTGCGTGACTCAGATTCCTTTTGCTGAAGCTCCATGGCCAGGGTCAGGGCGGTGGTCTTCCGGCGGATGGCGTTTTCTTCCTGCTTCATCCGGTAGCCTTCGGTATCCACCTCGTTTTTGGCGATGGCCGTCTCCATGCTCATGCGTTCGTTTTTACGACGCAGTTCCATGATGTCAGCGTAGTCTTTGGCGCGCTGTTCAGCTTCGGCCAAGTCGGACTTGGCTTTCATTTCTTCCAACTGGATTTGGATTTCAGCCAAGGCACGCTTCCGGGGAGCTAGCTTTTCGTCCAGTTTGACCTGCTCCAGGGACAATTCAGCGGCGATTTTTTCGCGCTCGGCATTCAGTTTTGCCGTCTCTGCTTTGATGGCTTCCAGCGGGTCAGGCTTCGCGGTTTCGGCTGGTTTCTCTGCCACCGAGATCTCAATTTTCTGTCCTGTCGCGACCTTTGGAGTCTCTTCTGAAGCCGCCGGAGGTTTCGGTGGAGCCGTTTCCCCCAGGGCGAGGCTCGTCAACAACAACGAAAAAAGGGCAGAGGTCGTGCGTTTCATCACGGAGCAATATACACCTCTGAAGCGCGGATTGTTCAAGAATGTTTGCGTGAGACTGAGATTGGATGCCCCGGTGGTTCTTTTCTTCGCTCCAGACACTTCAGTCGCCTTAGCTGACCTTGAATAGAAAAGGGCAGACAAAACCCTCCTGCGAGTTTGTGTCTGCCCCAAATCTAACCTCTGAATTGTAAAAAACTTACTTCAGTTGGGCACGGATCGCTTTCACCACTTCAGCGCCCAGAGCCTCAGACCCTGCGGGTGTAAAGTGTACGTTGGCAGGGTGAATTTGGAGTTCGTCCACCTTTGGAAGCATGAAGGTGTAAAGATCATCCACAGCGATGTCATTTTCCTTCATCACGCGGAGAGCCGCTTCATTGTAGAGAAGTACGTCCGAGGATTTACGATACACCTTCATCGGTGCATCTGGCACAGGCGTGGTGGTAGCAAAAATGAGCTTGGCCCCGGTGGCTTTGAGTTTGGCCACGATTTCGCGCAGTTGCTTTTCATACACAGGCACGCTGGCCTGGGGTGGGTCCGTGGCCAGATCGGAGGCGTTTTTGCCATCCGCTTTCATGTGCTTGAGGTCGTGCAGGCCCCAGTTGAAATGAATGACGTCCCATTTGCCTCCGTCGATTTGCAGCCAGCGGTCAATGTTAGCGACGCCGGAGGTGGTGCCGCTGCAGTTCTCAGCTTTGCCATTTTTGGCCATGGGACGGAGAACCGTCATTTCATCGGCCAGGGTCTTTTGTACCACCGGGGTGTAGCCGATGGAGATGGAATC